>JAGXGG010000084.1 GCA_024636855.1 Ignavibacteriota bacterium
TATGACGAAGAGATACAGAGCCGCGGTTTGGGTATGGATGTGCGAGCACTATCTGACGAAGGCGAAGAGGTAATCGGTGAGAAGGGCGAGTTGATAAGCCACCCTCCATTCCCTTGTATGCCAACTCACTTTTGGGATGACCCTATGGATGAGAAATACTTCGATGCATACTTCGATTACTACGAGGGGATATGGCGCCACGGGGACTACATAGAGATAACCGAAAGGGGTGGAGTAATTGTCTATGGCCGTTCTGATGCGACTCTCAACCCAGGTGGTATCCGAATAGGAACAGCCGAAATATACCGAATAGTAGAGGCGATGCCCGAAGTGACTTCCAGCATAGTAGTAGGTAAGCAACATAATTCGGACACTAGAGTGGTACTATTCGTAGTACTAAAAGAGGGATTAGAACTAACCCCTGCTCTTGTAGTCACTATCAAAGATAATATACGCAAAGGAGCAACTCCCCGCCACGTACCCGCATTAGTCCGCCAAGTGAAGGATATACCGGTAACCCTGAGTGGTAAAAAAGTAGAGCTAGCAGTCACCAAAATAGTGAATGGCGAAGAAGTGAAGAACCGCTCCGCCCTAGCAAATCCCAACTGCCTAGATGAGTATGTGGGGTTGGTGTGAGGGAAGAACAATCATCCATAATAATCTATAATACTACAGATGGAAAGTCGAAAGTATCTCTATTTGCGAAAGATGGAAATGTATGGATGAACCAAAGCCAGCTAGCAGAACTTTTTGCCACCTCTAAGCAGAACATAGGGCAACATATAGCTAACATTATTGATGACACTGAATTACAAGATATTTCAGTTGTAAAGAATTACTTTACAACTGCGGCTGATGGGAAGGAATATGATGTAACTTACTATTCATTAGATATGATATTAGCGATTGGTTTTCGGGTAAGAAGTAAGAGAGGCACACAGTTTAGAATATGGGCAAATAGGAATCTTAAAGAGTATATGGTCAAAGGATTTGTTATAGATGATGAGCGTCTGAAAAATCCTGATGGAAGACCTGATTATTTCGATGAACTTCTTGAAAGAATTAGAGATATAAGGGCTTCCGAAAAGAGGTTTTATCAGAAGGTTCGTGAATTATTTATGCTAAGTAGTGATTATGACCCAAGCGATAAAGCAACTCAAATGTTTTTTGCAGAAACTCAGAACAAATTGCTTTATGCTGTAACAGAGAAAACGGCTGCAGAGATAGTAACATCAAGAGCTGATGCTGAGAAAGCAAATATGGCACTTACCAGTTGGAAAGGTGGTATTGTAAGAAAGCAAGATATTACTATAGCAAAGAATTATTTGAATAAAGATGAAATAGATACTCTTAATAGACTAACAATAATCTTCTTAGAAACGGCAGAGCTGCGAGCTAAAAACCGAACTGATTTAACCTTAACTTTTTGGAAAGAAAATGTCAATAGAATCTTAGAAATTAGTGATCGAAAGATACTAAAAGGACCAGGAAGTATAAGTAAAGAGCAAATGGAAAAGATAGTTAAAGAAATCTATGTTAAGTTTGATACTAGGAGAAAACAATTTGAAGCAGAATCAGAAGATTTAAAAGAGATAGAAGAATTAAACAATCTAGTTAAGGGGGAGAAGAAATGAGTATGTGGGGTTGGTGTGAGTAAGTTACTAGAAAAAGAGGGTTTTCAGATGTCTCAGAAAAATGATCCAATTTCTTTATTAATTCAAGATTATAAAGTACGTATTTCAACAACACTTTTAAAAGATGAAATATACAAATGGGAACTTGTTGATCAGTATAGAGGAAGACCCAATACAGAAGCCACGGATTTTTATCAAGAGATTAAAGATATTAAGTTTAATAACCTAATCTACGGATTATCTATAGCTGTAATAAGACATATAGCAAGAGATAATCCTGAAGATTTACGTCAAGCATTTATTAAACTCTATGATGAATCCAAGGGCGTAACAGAACGAATTAATTTATTTAGTGAAGAAAGTCTTAAAATATACAGAGGACTTGGTGAAACTTTATCACACCATCAAGATGAAAGGACGATAGCGACATACTTGACATTTCATAACCCAGATAAATACACTTTCTATAAATCTTCGTATTATAAGAAGTATTGTAAATTATTAGGGATAAAAGTAGCAAAGAAAAATGAAAAAGTAGCACATTACCTTTCTCTGATTGATGAACTAATAGAGAAATATATAAAACCTGACACCGAGTTAATAGAACAAGTAAAATTGTTAATTCCTGAATTTTACGATGGAGTTAATCATAAACTTTTAGCACAAGATATTCTATTTCAGATGCTTGATAATAAAGAAGAAACTAGCTACTGGATTTTTCAAGGTAACCCGAATTTATTTGATTTTGAAACTGCTTTACGTGATAAATTAATATCAAGTTGGACTGTAAGTGCACATAAGTCAAAAATTCAAGTTGGCGACAAAGTAATAATTTGGATTACTGGAAATAAGTCTGGATGTTATGCTCTCGCTGAAGTCACATCAGAACCGCACGAAAAGACTTCTTCCCCAGATGAACATTTATGGAAAACTGAAGATAAAAATGATCTAAAAGCTAACTTAAAAATTACTCATAATTTAGTTGAAAATCCAATATTAAAAATAAATATAGACCCAGTAAAAGAATTAAATAATTTAAAAGTTGGTAATCAAGGAACAAATTTTTCTGCAACAAAAGAAGAATACGAAAAGCTCTTGGAATTAATAATGAACAGAAAACAAAAGAAATATTGGCTTTATGCTCCCGGTGAGAATGCATCTAAATGGGAAGAGTTTTATAACAATGGTATTATGGGACTTGGTTGGGATGAGATTGGAGACTTGAATCTTTTAGGTGATAGCGATGATATTACTAAAATTATTCAAACAACCTATAAGACAAAAAGCAAATCATATAATAATGCATTAGCTAACATTGAATTTCGTGAAGTTATTTCTGTAGGGGATATTATAATTACCAAAAAAGGAAGACAAGAATACTTGGGATATGGTATTGTAACTTCAGATTACTATTATGACAAAACCAGAGAATCTTATCAAAAATGTAGAAAAGTGGACTGGAAAAAGAAAGGGAATTGGAATGAACCAAAAGACGATATTGTAATCAAAACACTTACAGATATTACAAAATATCCAGATTATGTAAATAGACTTATAGACTTAATTGGGATTGAAAAAGATGAACAAAAAATAAATACAGGTTATGCAACTATGAATTTACCTCTCAACACCATCCTCTACGGCCCTCCAGGTACCGGGAAGACGTATATTCTCAATAACGAATATGTTAAATTGTTTACATCTAGTGAGAGTTCCATCACAAAACAGGATTTTCTAAAAGATATCATTCAGAATTGTTCTTGGTGGCAAGTCATTGCTTTAGCTGTATTGGAATTAGGTAAAACAAAAGTTGCTGATATATTTAAACATGAGTATGTCCAAATAAAAGCTCAGATTTCAAATTCAACAACAGTTACTCCTACGATTTGGGGACAATTACAAAGTCACACCATTGAAGAATGTGAGAATGTAAAGGTGCAACGCAGAATGCCCCCTTTCATATTCAATAAGACGAATAAATCAGAATGGGAGATTTTAGAAAATGAAGTTGAGGAACAATCACCAGAGTTATTAGAATTAAAATCTAAAATTGACAATTTTGACAATATATCGCATATAAAGATTAAACGATTCGAATTCATAACTTTCCATCAATCTTATTCATACGAGGACTTTATTGAAGGAATTAAGCCAGAGCTTTCAGAAAGTGACATTGCATATTCAATTCAACCTGGTGTTTTTCAAGAATTATGTAATAGGGCTAGAAATGATTTATCAAACAAGTATGCAATTTTTATTGATGAAATAAATAGAGGAAACATTTCTTCAATTTTCGGAGAATTAATAACGTTGATTGAGGAAGACAAAAGAGAAGGTATGAATAATGAAATAAAAGCTACTTTACCATACTCGAAAAAGCCTTTTTCTGTACCATCTAATCTATATATAATTGGGACAATGAACACTGCAGACAGAAGTGTAGAAGCTCTGGATACGGCATTGAGAAGAAGATTCTCGTTTATTGAAATGAATCCTAAACCAGAAATTTTAGATGAAGATGAGTTTAAATGTAATGGAATAGATTTAAAGGAGATGCTTATTGCTATTAATGGTAGAATTGAAAAGTTGTTGGATAAAGATTATTGTATTGGACACTCTTACTTTTTAACTATAAAAGATAGGGCAAACCCAGAAGATGAACTTCGAGCAATCTTTCAAAATAAGATTTTGCCATTACTCCAAGAATACTTTTATGGTGATTGGGGTAAAATACAATTAATCTTAGGGGAAAAGTTTGTAGAAGTAAAAAAGGATACAGTCACATTTTTAAAAACTGATAGAGATGAGGACTTTGAGGAGTATGAAGGAAAACTAATTTACAATTTTTCAGATTCAAAAAATTGGTCTTTAGACACATTCAAATCAATTTATGAGTAAGTCTAAAAACATAATACAAGTATTCGAACATCAAACTCTAAAAATAGGAACAGAGCAGTATCCTAGTTTCAAAGAGGCTCATTTTAATGCATTAGAAAAATATGGTTATAGAACTAAAGAGAAATATTTTTCCGTTGGGAATAAGCGAATCAAATTCAGCAATTATGTTGGTGTAATACAGGTTAGAAATATTACAATTGAAATTCTACCTAAAGTTGATAATACTACAGAAACTGAGTCAACCAAAGATAAATGGCATAGCGCACTAGTTGAAATGCTTAGAGTTTGTAAGCTAATTAAACTTAATGAGGTCTCGAATGCTAGACTAAAGATTAAATCTGCTTCTATACTTGATTTATATTACGATTCCTTTTTGACAGAAGTAGAAACAGTTTTCAAACATGGACTAAGAAAAAGCTATAGAACAATAGACGAAAATCTTCACAAAGTTAAAGGTAAAATTTTATTTACAAGACATATCCAGAAAAATCTAATCCATAAAGAGCGGTTCTATGTAGAGCATAAAATATTTGATGCCGATAATAAATTAAATCAAATTTTACTCAAAGCGTTACTTATTCTCAAAACGATGATCCATAATTCAAATCATAATATTAGAATAAATAGACTATTATTAAGTTTTGAAGGAGTCTCGGAATGCAATGTTACTGAGAAATGGTTTGATAGACTTAAATATGACAGAAATACAGAGCGATACAAACAAGCAATAACTTTAGCTAAGTTAATAATACTAAAATACTCACCTGATTTGAAAGGAGGTAAAGAAAATGTATTGGCTATTATGTTTGATATGAATACCCTTTTCGAGAATTATATTTATAGAAAACTGAAAGCCCTTCAAATGAAACAAGGCTCACTAATAGATCATGTTATTGAACAGAAGAAAGAGTCTTTTTGGGAGTCAAATAACCTAAGAGCAGATATACTTGTGAAGGTTGCTGATAATTGGGTTGTAATAGATACAAAATGGAAAGCTTTAAATGGGAATACCCCATCTAGTTCAGATATTAAACAAATGTTTGTTTATAATCTTCATTATGATGCTAATCACAGTATTCTTTTATATCCAAAAACTACATTTGAAACGATTGAAAAAAAGCCTTTTAAACATAATGACTTCAATATGTTTAGTTGTCAAGTCGCTTTTGTCGATATATTTGACAACGATAATCTTGACAAAGAACTAGGTTTGAAAATTTATAATAGTTTGTTAAAAGGATAATCCCCCCTCAGCCAATAAACAATAAAAAGCAAAATTACAAAAGTTATATACCTCCCTGCTATCAATGTAATTACATAGATTAGTGATCTATATTTGTGAAAAAATCTTAATAAATAAAATCCGATGTTACTCCAAAAACGTAAGTGTACTAAATTCTGATTCGAGAAAAGTTTCGAATCAATTAAAAATAAAAACAATATTTAACATTAATTATTGGAGTATATCATGAAGAAGTTACTTACATTATTCCTGCTAACAGCAGTTACGACACTTACTCTAGGGGCTATAGAGTTCAACAAGACAGCTGAGTTCACAGCAAATACATACAGCAAATTTTTAGTCGAATCCGACAATAATATCTACCAACTTACTGACATTGGTTTGCTAAAGTCAACCAATGAAGGGATGACTTGGTTAAATTTGGATTCGGATCTAAAGTTGAAAGATATAACTGACTTTGAAGTCGGCTCAGAAGGACAATTAATAGTTATCCAAAAAGGTAAAGTTATGCTTTCGGATGACGAAGGTTTCACTTGGATGGATATTACTAATGAACTGAGCGGTTCAGTAGTTACCAATCTAGAAGTTATCGCTAGTGGTATGGTGCTAGCAGCTACTGAGAAAGGTGCTTTCAGATGGGAAGGTAACTCTAGTTCTTGGGTTAAGCTAAATCTAAATAGTGAAACTAATAATGACGCTATCTTAGCTATAGGCCAAGATGGTGAAGGCAATTTATTAATATCTGGCACTAGTTCAGGTATAAGTATTTCTAATGATGGAGGTCTAACATTTAGCGCTCTCGATTTGGGTATTAATGTTGGTGGTACATTATCGACTATTACAGCTATGGAGTTGGACGGTTCGGGCAATTTATGGTTGGGTAGCGATAAAGGTGAGTTAATGACTCTCAACAAAACAACACTTGAGCTTGAGGAAGTTTTGAGTTCAGATGTCATAGCTGACGCTATAGCCGATATAGAGTCGAACTCTAGCTTAGGAATCTTAGTTTCTACTGAAAGTAAAGGGATTTTTAGTTCTACTGATGGTAAGAATTTTACTAAGATTCAAGGGTCAGGTAATCTAGTATCTAATTTTGAAATTACAAATAATAATAAACTATTAATACTAGATGAGAATGGTGTATCATTGGGTGAGAACGCTAGTTCAGTTACTAAACTTAATTTAGCTTATGATGGTTCTTCGGTTTTAGCTTTTTCTTCAGAAGGAAATAATAAAATTGCCATCACAAGTAAAGGCTCACTAAGTGGCAATGCAAATGGCTTTTTGAGAATTGGTAATAGTCCAGAGGAAGAAATGGTAATCAATGACCTAAAAGTCATGGGTAATCTTACGTTGGCAGCAACTAACATGGGTGTATTCAAGTTAACTAACTCTACTGGAGTTTGGGCTGAATTAGTTTCTGGTACAATAACAGGTAACACTTCTAGTATAGAAATATCCGCTCAAGGCAAAATACTAATAGGAACTGAAAATGGACTATTAATATCAGAAGACAATTCATTCAATAGCTACGATATAGTAGATTTTACAGGTTTGCTCGACATAGATAGAACTGTAACATCTTTAGATGTAGCTAGCAATGGTAAAATTAGTGTGACGAATGAAAATTATCTATATACTAGTGATGATGAAGGTAAGACGTTTGACGCTATAGATTTTGGGATTACAATTGGGCTAATAGGAAGTATCAAATGGGATTCTCAGGGGATTGTTTATTTGGGTACTAATTCTAATGGACTATTCAAATCAACAAACAATGGTCTAACTTTCACGAAATTAACTGGAGCACTTGATAATGAAAATATACTAAGGATAGAAACTCAAGGCAATAAATTGTATGTTCAAACTGATAATGCTCTTATGTTAAGCAATAATGCTGGCGTGACATTTGAAAATGCGACTGAAGAGCTAAATATAGCTAGTATTACATCTTTTGAGATTGCTAGTAGCTCTAGAATAGAGCTGCTTACAAACAAAGGTCTATATATTTCTGAGGATGGCGGTGAGACTTTCACAAAAGAAGAATTAAAGATAAGTATAGGAAAAATGATAGATATAGCGTCTAGTAGTAGTGGAGAATTTATATTATCTACTATGAATAATGGATTATTCAAATCTGAAGATAACGGTCAAACATGGTTTAATTTATCAGCTGAGTTAGAGTCTATTACTATTACTTCATTAGAAGTAGATGCTGCAGATGACAATAAGTATTATATAGGTACTAACAATGGACTTATGGTTACTTCTAATGGTGGTAATTCATTCGAACTATTCGAAGACAATCAACTATCAGGCGAGAATATAATTTCTTTAGGGAAATCTGCTGATAATAGATTAATAGTTAAATTCGGCGAAGAGTCGAGATTAGGTTTTATTAATAGTAATAATGATTTAAGTTTGATTAGTGTGAAAGGTAACAATAAGGGTATCATCACTGCTAATTCACTTGGTTCTTATATCTCAGTTTCTACTGAAAACGGATTATTCGTCTCTATTGATGGTGGCGCTAGTTTCCAAGAAGTAGAAGGTGAAGGTAATGGTACAGAGATTAGCGGAGTATTAGATTTCGCATCTATCTCAAATGGATTAGTGTTAGCTTCTAAAAACAAGTTAATGTTAAATGCTAATGATGAGAATACAGATATAACTGGTAATTTAGGGTTAAACAGCATCGTCAGATTAGAGACTACCAGCGATGGCTCATTGATTGTATTTGGTGATTCAAAATTAAGAATTTCAAAATCAAGTGATCTATCTATATTCTCTGACGCAAATGGTAGTATAGGTAGTTCAAACACAATCTTTGATTTTGATATTAGTAATGATGGTAGCTTATTATTATCTACTAAAAATGGACTTTTCAGTGGTAGTATAGATAATGAAAGCAGAGAAGAAATTGAGATTGATTTAACTAATATTAACTTCGGTGAAATAGCTATAATTTCTGAAACTGAGTTACTAGCATCGAGCGAAGGTGGTCTATTTATCAGTGAAGACTTTGGAAATAGTTTTAACAAGATATTATTAGAAGGTAGATTTATCAAAGATGCTGCCGTGAATAGCTCTAATGAGATATTCGTTGCGACTAGAGACAATGGATTCCTGAAAATTAGTCAAATAGGTCAGATTTTAGCTGATTTATCAGCTGAATTCAACGGTGAAGTTGTTAATAAAGTGGAGTCTGATGGTGAAGCTACAATCATAGCAAGTTCAGAAACATTGGTAAAGATAAGCAAAGATGCTGGTGCGACTTGGTCTAATATAGAAGGAAATATCAATTCTATGTCTGAAGTTATCGCTGATGCAGAAGGTAACTTACTAATAGTAACTAATGAAGGTACAACATTTATGTTGAGCTCTACAACAAGTGTGATTAGTGAAGTTAACTATCAAGGCAACGTGAATGATATAACTGGTTTCGGAACTGATTTAGCAGGGAACATATTCGTATCTTCTAGTACTTCTGGTGTTATGAGCTCCCAAGATAATGGATCAACTTTCGTTGAAGCTAATAACGGACTAACAACGAATGCAATATTAGACCTTACAAGTAGTGAATCAGGAAATGTGTACGCACTAACTTCACAAGCTATATTCCAATTTGATAGTGAAACTAATGTATGGGCTAAAGTTCTAGATGATACTCAAGGAAACTTCTCAAATGCGACAGATCTAAAAGCATTTATGGGTCCAATGATGACCTCAATTGCAGGAATTGACGATCCGAACAATGATGTATTACTTATGTCAACTGAAAGAGGTATATTCTATACTCAAGCACTAAACCCAACAAGTGTTGGCGAATTAGCAGATAGAATTATTAATATATACCCTAACCCGGCTAGTGATTTAAATAACCTGACTCTTACAATGGATGAAGCAGCAATGGCTGACTTGAACATATATAATTCAAACGGTCAAGTAGTAGCTAATATTAATAATATCTCTTTGAACTCAGGTGCAAACAGAGTTGACTTACAGCTTAATAATATCATAGCTGGTACTTATTTTATTGAATTAAGATTGGATAAAGTCATTTTAACTAAACAATTAGTAATAGTGAAATAACACACGCATATCTATTTGAGTACTTTAAAGGCAACCTGTTTGGGTTGCCTTTTTTATTTTTAGTCCTCCTCACCTCAACTTCAGTCACATTTCCAACCCCCATTGGTTAGACATATCATAAGTAGCACCTCTATTAGATTAATAAATTAGATGTGTTTTTTACTTCTTCTTACTCGATTTGGCTAGTGGGTTGTAGTCTAGGCATAGTTGCATCCAATAGTCTAGTTGATATGCGGCATCTACTTCTTCTAGGTTTACTATTACGAATCCTTTCATTGGGCGACCGGTGAACTGCATTTCAGCGCAACCATTCTTGGCTATAGATTGCTCGTAGATATCTGGGTTTATTCGTGCCATTAAATCAGAGCCAATCACTCCTACGCACATCTTTTCATCTACCATAAAGCATAACCCGCCCATCATCTTTATCTCTCTATTCTCTACTCCATGGGTTATGAAATATAATCGGATTTTCTCTGCTAATAATTCGTCGTATGGCATAGTTGTTCCTTTTAGTTTCCTAGACTCTTCACTTGCTACGCTTCGTTCAGAGTGACTGTGTTAAATAGTGGGTTCTACCCCTTCGCTAAACTGCCTAGAATTACTTCTCTAGTAGCACCAGTTACAGTGGGCATATTGCCGCATTGTTCTTCCAATCTCAGATAAGCAAGATAAGCCATTAGCAGTGCTTCTCGGCTATCAGAGATATCGATTCCATTTAGCATTGGTCTCTCTATTTTTGCATTGGGAGAGTAGTGGCTTATCAATTCCACCATGTATGAATTCCGAGCACCTCCACCAGCTATTTTCAGAATATAATGCTTATCAGTGAGCTTACTAATATTGTGTGCTATTGACTTCGCTGTGAAGTGAGTCAGTGTGCTGATAGCGTCTTTTGGGGATAGAGAATATACATTATGCTTTGCTAAAAATGTTGCATTGAATAGCTCTTTACCGGTTGATTTTGGATACGGTTTATCTATATATGGCTCACTCATTAGTGAGTTCAATACTGCTTCATTCGGTGTTCCGTTTCTGCCTGTTTCTCCATTCTTATCATAATCCTTATCGAAGAGTTTTTTCATTGCCAGATCTATTAAGCAGTTCCCAGCACCCGTGTCAAAAGCGATGACTTCATCTTTGCTACCACTTGCTCGTAGGTAAGTAATATTAGCTATTCCACCGATATTCAAAACAATAGTATCCGTTGTTTTATCGCTCAGAAAAGCATAGTCGAATATCGGTATCAAGGGCGCCCCTTGTCCACCGACTGCCATATCAGCTGTACGGAAATCACCCACAGTGTCTATGCCAGTTAGGATAGCGAGATGTATAGCCGAACCGAGTTGATAAGTTGAGCGAGTCATCTCACCTAGGCATAGCTCCGAATCGGGCTGATGCCACAGCGTTTGACCGTGGAAGCCAATTGCTTTTACTATGCTTTTTTCTATTTTATTCTTGTTCAAAAACTCGTTTACCGCTGCGGCTATTTCTTCTGTGTATCTGATGTTTAGTTGTGATAGAGCTTTAATGCTAATATCATCTGTCAGGGATTTGAGGTAATTTTGTAGCTCTTTTGTAAATGCAAACTCTTCTGATTTTATATTATCAATTCCCTCGCCATCGAATGATGCTGCTGCTATATCAATCGCATCGACAGATGTTCCAGTCATTATTCCTATGTATAGTTCTTTGCTCATCGTATTGTCCTGAATGTTAGGTTCAATCTTTCGCCTACTTTTTTAGCTGTTTTGGGAATAGAGTGCTGATAAGTTTCTTGGAAGTCACCCCGCATTACAAGCACACTGCCGTCTTCTAGCTCTATTTCTTTTTTATTATTGAAATCCGTTCTTTCTCTTAACAAAAATCTCCTTGGATATCCGAAAGTTATAGAAGCGATAATTGGATTAGTTCCCAGCTCCTTCTCATCATCAGAATGCCATCCCATAGAGTCCGCGCCACCTCTGTAGTAGTTCAGCAATACACTATTGAATGAGTGGTTGGACAATTTCTCAGCCAATGATTTTAGTTCAATTAGTTCTGGTGTCCATGGTCTTGGTATTAGCTCCAATCCTGAGTAACTGTACTTCACATTTGGGTCAGCATACCAGCTGGTCAACCTTGGTACTTTAGTCCTTTTACCGAACATCATTATCTCATCTCGACCCCATTCTATAGTCTCTTTCAGTGATTGGAAGTATTCTCTACTCACGTCAGAGCTATACACATCGGTGAAATAAATCAACTTATCTTCTATAAGTACCCTTTTATTCATTATTTTTGTTCTTTGAGAAAACTATCAAATTTGAGAATCTTGAAGTACATAATATACACTATTGGATTTATATATCTACTAATTTCTTTCAACTACGGAATAAATATCTATGATGAAGGGTTAGTACTAGTAGGCGGTATGCGTGTGCTATCAGGGGATATACCCTATCAAGATTTTTGGACAATATACTCACCTGGTGTGTATTATTTTTCGGCGATTATACAGATTATCAGCGAACAAATATGGCTACACAAATTTATAGCTATTTCGATCAACTTTGTTATTGCACTCCAACTAAATAGAATTTTCAATATACTCACAATTAGGCGGAACTATGCTGTATTTATAGCTGCTATCATACTTTCAGGATTTGGCTTGCAATATCTAAACCCAGCTAGTTTGGGGCTCATGGTTGCTCTTTTTTCAGTGATACAGATACTAAAATATTTCAAATCAAGTAAAGAAAAGTATATCTTTTACAGTGGATTATTGATAGGTTTGACAGCACTAGTTAGACACGATTTTGCAGTTTATTTGTTTATTCCTGTTCTACTGAGTTTGCTATTTGATATGAATAGAGAAAACCTATTTCGTAAAATTGGAAAGTTATTGCTGGGTTTATTACCAGCTGTTTTCGTCTACGCTTTACTGGGAGCACTAGTCGGATATAACAATATGATAGAGCAACTGATAATCTTCCCACTAACTGAATTTAGTGTTACTAGGGCACTTCCATTTCCTCTTATATGGGAGGCAAAAGCAATATCTGATTCCGTTAGCAATTATGTTTATAATATTTGGATAGCTCTTGTATTTCTAATACCACCTGTTTTTGCTATTTTGAATTATGTATTTTACAGAAGACATACTCATGCGACTCTATATATTTTCTTCGGATTGCTCGTACTTCTGTTTTATAATCAAGCTCTAAACCGTTCTGATTATTCGCATTTATTGCCAGCTTTGTTGCTCTCTCTGCCTTTGCTTTTTGCTATGATTTACTCTATGCAGATTCGGTTTTACAAATGGGTAGCACTATTAGTAGTAACGATAGTTCTTTTGCTAATGCCCATAGCTAAGAAGCTTAATTATGCTAAGCAAAACTATATGAGTAATTCACTAGTCAAAGCAAATATGGACAGAATGGATTTCATCTATATAGAGCCAATTCAACTAGCCCAATATAGCTACCTTGCCGAGCTGAATAGTATAATAATCCAAGGTGAGCCGACTTTCATTGGACTAAAAAATATGTCATCTATCGAAGTGAATGATGTACTTGCGTATTATATATTGGGTCTAAAACCAGTAGTAAAATACCACGAATTGCATCCTGGAATTGCTGATAAAGTAAGCTACCAAACAGAACTACTATACACACTTTTCGAGAAGAACAAATATGTGATATTGCTCAATATAGAATCTAATAGAAAAGTTAGTGGAAGTGAGTATTTCAAAGATAATATAGAAAGTGGTTATCGATATATAATCAAAACTCAAGAGCTTGATTTGTTAGTGAATAGGAACTTTTAATAATATGCCTCAAATAGATATCAGAACAGAAATTGAGTCAAGAGTCGGAATCGTTTTCGACCTATCAAGGAGTATTGATTTGCACCAGCAATCTTTGTCTGATACAAATGAAAAAGCAATTGCTGGACGAATAACTGGATTAATAGAACTAAATGAAACTGTAACTTGGGAAGCGAAACATTTTGGATTCAGATTTAATTTGACATCTAAGATTACGGAGTTACAGAAACCTAATATGTTCGTTGATGAAATGGTAAAAGGACCTTTCAAATCTTTTAAACACACGCATCTCTTTGAAGAAAAGAATAATCTAGTAGTAATGTATGATAAGTTTGAATATATTTCTCCTTTGGGAATATTAGGCAGTTTGGCTGATAGAATAATATTGGAAAACTATATGAGAGAATTATTGGTAAAAAGGAATCGAGAGATAAAGAAATGTTCTGAATCAAATTGCTGGAAAAAGTATTTATAACTCTACCCCATAAACGAAATGCTGTACAAATACAGCAGAGCAAAACCAAAGAAAGATGCCAAACCAAAGTATGATATCCAATTGAGCCAAGGCTTTGGTCTATGTTCCATTGGGAAGAATGGCTTACGAATAACCAAGAAATTGAGAGTAGCGATAACTGGTGAAGATAGGAATGCAATTATAGTCACTAAATCTACGAATAGAGTCAAAGAGCTAGTGAAGAAATATATTAATACTGAACTAGCTAGAGTAATACCTATCAGAAAAGGCCAATAATAACGACTAGTGCGATCATCTGCTGGGTAGCCATGGATTATCTTGACTGCCTCCGCCAAAGAGCGAGGGTAAGCGTCCAAGCAAGTGATGACAGTAGAAAACATAGTAACGAACATAATAAAGGCAATAACACCTTTACTCCAATGACCAATTGTTGTAGTATAGAGTGAGAGTAGTTGACCAGTGAATGCAACAGCACTTCCAGAGAACTCTTCCCCTGAACCATACATTACGTAAGCACCCAAAGCTAAAAAACATATAGCTAAGAAAATACAAACTACATACCCGATATTAAAGTCGAGCATTGAGTTCTTGAAGTCCTTTCTTGTACCTGTTTCTTTATCGTTTTCTAATGCCCATAGTGAAGTCCAACTCGATAGTTCAAGAGGCGCGGGCATCCATCCCATCAGTGCTAGTAGGAATCCAATTCCAGCTTGATTAAGTATTTCGGGTGGTATGAACTCAGGTGAAACATTAGAGCCAAGCGAAGCGGCAACCGCCACTGCTATGACGGTTAGTATAGATAACGAGATTATGAGGTATTTCACAAAGCTCTCGAATAGGCCATATTTACCAAAAAATAGTATCATAGCTACAATCACTAGGTAAAAAACGGAAGTGACCTCGGCAGCGAGTGTAACGCCAGTATAAAGAAAGAAGAGGTAATTGAAAATAGCAGAAGCAACGAATGTAACAGCGCCAACTGTCAATACAGAAGAGAACACGTTGAGTATTAGAAATAGCCAAACAGCCCATCTTCCTAACCGCTCATATCCACGGATGAGACTTTCGTTCATTACCGCAGTATATCTCTGTCCTACCTCGAAGAATGGGTATTTGAATACATTAGCTAATAGTATAATCCAGACTAAATCGAAACCGTAAGCCGCACCAGCTCTGGTAGATTGTACCAAATGTGATACTCCTACTGCTGCCCCTGCAAATAATAAACCTGGGCCAAGATTCCGTAAAATCTTTTTTATACTCATATTAGAAATCAGGATAGAATATTATATTCAATCTCGGTATAGAGTAAAAACTCTTAGAATCAATAGCTGTTGTAACTGGTGGTCTGTTTTGCCATTCAACTTGACTTTTGACAGAAGCTAAATCAAAATTCAATCTCCATTCTGCAGCTAAGTTCAATAACCCTGCACCTTTTATTGGAATATTGAATATAAATCCAACTCCAGCGTTTAGTCCGATCTGAGAATTTTCAATTCCATTAATCGAATTCATAATAAAACTGGGGCCAATAGCGCCAAACACATTGATTTTATTATGAGGATTTGGAATCCATAGGGATGATATTTCTATTATTTGATGAATGTTCGGTAAGCTACCTGGAGATGTTTCTTGTACTTTTGTGTTCTTAGAGTATACGTAACCAACTTGCAGTACTAAGTACTCAGCTAAGCCACCATATGTTACAGTACCACCAAATGAAGAAATACCTTCATAAGATATATTTTTGTCGGGTTGGTTCAAAGATTCATCTAAAAAAACTTGATTTTCTACAATTGTATTAGTCCCAAAAAAGCCACCTATACCAATAAATTTGGAGTACGGAGCTTCCTCATAATCAGCTTCTTGCTCATCGTAATTATCGTCGTAGCTATAGTCATCTTGAGCATACGTAGTTTGAGTAAACAAAGCAATACTCATTACAAGCATCATAATCTTGAAAAAGCTCTTAGCGTTTTTCGTAGATTGCTCTAGTATATTTTCATAGTTCATATTCTTAACCTCTGATATTTTTTTTGCTATTTCTTGTACAAAGCTCGGTTCGTTTCTCTTTCCTCTGTTAGGAACAGGCGCCATATAGGGTGAATCTGTTTCTATCATAAATCTATCAAGAGGAACTAATTCCAATACTTCTTTATGTTCTGACTTCTTAAACGTAATATTACCCGTAAAGGATACATTGAACCCCAAATCCATTGCTTTTTCTAATAAATCTTTCGATTCTGGGAAGCAATGAAGTACAGCTTTCAATTTTCTATCTTGATATTCAGATAGAATATCTATCAAATCATCATTTGAATCTCGATTATGAACGATTATCGGCTTTCCTAACTCTATAGCTATTTCTATTTGCCTTCTGAATGCTCGTTTTTGAACATCGGCAGCTGACAATTCGTTGTAATAGTAATCAAGACCAATCTCGCCAATAGCTACACATTTAGGATGTTTTGCTATTACTCTTATTCGGCGCTCTACCGAGTCATCAAATTTATCTGCACTATGCGGATGAACACCTATACCAAAATAAAGCATATCGTATTTGTCAACCAATGCTACCAAACTATCGAACGCATCTGGCTCTATAGCAGGTATTACTATGCTTTCTACTCCAGCCTCTTTGGCCCTAGCTATTACTTCATCTATATCTTCAGCGAATGCGTCAGTATCTATATGTGCGTGAGTGTCTATCATTACTTGCTTTTTAGCTCTTCCAAATCTTTCATCACTTTTTCTATATGTCCAGCTACTTTTACCTTTTTGTACTCTGCGGCTACTTTACCTTTGGGGTCTATTATGAAAGTAGAACGGATTATTCCCATATACTTTCTACCGTACATACTTTTTTCACCGTAAGCATCGTATTTAGTGGCTATTTCCTTTTCTGGATCGCTTAGCAAATCAAATTGCAAATCATACTTAGCTTTGAATCCATCGTGTGATTTGACAGAGTCAGGGCTGACACCTAATATTTCAGCGTCTAGTTTTTCGAATTGCTTTATGTTCTCACTGAATCCACATGCCTGCTTTGTACAGCCAGAAGTATTATCTTTTGGGTAAAAGTACAATACAAGCCATTTGCCTTCATAATCTTTCAAACTAATTTCTTTATCACCGCTTGCTATTCCTTTGAAAGCTGGTGCTTTTTTTCCTATTTCTATCGCCATTTTTTTTAATCCTGTGATTTCTCTTCGAATGCTTTGAATTCCGATATGATCTTCTTTTCTATCGGATGTTTTTCTCGTTCTTCTATTACTTCTTCTTCTTTAAATATTTTAACCAACTCTATTTTGGCCTTGCTATTAGTCAGTTCGGTGAATGTCGATTGCAATTCCCTTTTGCGACTACTCAAATTATCGTAGATAAATTGAACGTGAGTAGTTAGTATTATACTGTTTTCACCAAACTTAATATCAGCAACTTCTTTGACCATAGCTATATCAGTTCCTGATAGAGTTTCATGATTTACGAATCTAGCCCATTTTTCTTGTAGACTTTCTTCTCTTTGTGGTGGAGGTATCTCATCTACTCGTTCCTTTGGCTTCGAAACTATTTTTTCAGCTATTATTTCTTTCTGTTCTTCGGCCTTATATTCGACCGGTTTTTCTTCAACTATTAAATCAAACTTTTTTTTTTCAGGTTCAGGATTATCTGGTAACTCTGCACCATTTAGTTTCATTACTTCTTTCAGTAACGTTTCTATGTCCTTTGCCTTGTCCATAGATGCCATTTGTACTAATGCAGTCTCAAATTTTATACTAGGTGAACTAGCAAAACGTAAGTCATTCTCTGTTCTTGAAGCTAGTTCCATTAATCTCAGTAAGTCTGCTTTAGCCATATTATGAGCTAATTCTACGTACTTTGCTTTGAAGGCTTTAGATGTTTTTATCAAGTCGGTTTTAGTAGTAGTGACTACAGTCAATGTATTTCGGAAATGTTCCAAAAGACCGGACATACATTCTTTGACATCATACCCGTGAGTTACAATCTCATTGCTTATTGCAAAAATTTCTTTTATATCGTGATTGATAATAGCCGAACTAATTCGGAAATAGAACATCTCATCAATAAGATTGAGAGCACTAGCAAGTTCAGTATATTTTATGTCTCGACCACAAAAAGCAATTGCTTGGTCAAATATACTCTGACTATCACGCATAGACCCATCGCCCTTACGAGCTATTATTTGCAGTGATTCTTCGTCTATAGTTAACCCTTCGGCGTTCGCAATCATACTCAATTGCTCTACTATCTCCTCTATCTCCATTCTACGGAAATTGTATCTTTGGCAACGGCTGAGTATAGTAGCTGGTATTTTCTGAGGTTCAGTAGTAGCTAGTATGAATACTAGATGGGGTGGTGGTTCTTCTATTATCTTCAGCAATGCGTTGAATGCTGAATCAGATAGCATGTGCACCTCATCTATTATATAGACTTTGTACTTACCGTTTACTGGTGGGTATTTCGCATTCTCTCGTAATCTACGAACATCATCTACACTATTGTTGGATGCACCATCTATCTCGATGATATCCATAGCTCTTCCTTCACCTAATTGTTTAGCGAGTTCGGAGTGCAAATCTGGTTCGAAATCATCAGTATGATTGTTGAGAGCAATGGCATGGATACGAGCAGTAGTTGTTTTACCAACTCCTCTAGGGCCACTAAAAAGATAAGCGTGATGCACTCTATCCGCTGATATTGAATTTTTTAATGTTTTAGTAATATGCTCTTGACCAACTACGTCTGAGTATAGACGTGGTCGCCACTTCCTAGCTGTTACTAAAAACTCTTTACTTTCGGACATAATAATCTAATCATTTGGTGCAAAATCACGAATTACAATTTAAGGAATTAATGTAAATGTATAAATATTAATAATTATTTATTAAGAATTGTAATTCATCAATTGATGATTAACGAAAGAGAGGTGAAAATCTCCTGGATTCTTCTAACGCTTTCAGCGTTATCAGAATGACGAGTAAACATTAACACGCACTTATTTCTTGCGTTTGTCTTTGATATATGCGTAGATAAAGCCGACTAAAAGTCCGAATACTATCCATCCTATTAATTGTTCCATTGCATTTTTTCTTATGTTTTTATTTTCAATTGATAAATTTACTCAAAGTTTATCAAAAAGATTGCATAAATTAAATTTTATCTCAAAGTGGA
>JAGXGG010000085.1 GCA_024636855.1 Ignavibacteriota bacterium
ACTCTAGTCAGAGGAGAATATACAATCCCTGAAAAATATGGGAATGTAGTACCTTTTAATTCTGGTAAAATGCTTAACTGGAAAATAGAAGAGGTAAGTTAATGGTAATACAGATAATGGGTACGAAGAAATGTAGCGAGACTAAGAAAGCTATTCGCTTCTTTAAAGAAAGAAGAATAGAACCTCATTTCAGAGATCTAAATGAAAAAGAACTAAGCCCAGGTGAGTTTGATAATATATCTAATAAGATTGGAGTTGACAATTTATTAGATATAGAAGGTAAAGCGTATAAGGACAAAGGATTAAAATATATGGTGTTTGATACAAAAGAAGAAATATTAGCAAATAATAATTTAATAAGAACACCAATTGTGAGATACGAACGTAAAGTAACTTGCGGGTACGAACCAAATGAATGGAAAAATTGGGTGAAATAGTAATATGATATTCAAAACAAGAAAACTAGTTAGTCCTCCAGACTTAAATCCAGCGAATACACTATTCGGTGGGCAATTATTAAAATGGATAGACGAAGAAGCTGCAATCTATGCCATGTGCCAACTATCTGACAATCATATTGTTACAAAGTATATGTCAGAAATTGATTTCGTTAATCCTGCTTATAATAATGATATTATCGAAATAGGTTGTGAGACAGTAAAAGTTGGTAGGACTTCGATAACTATTGATTGTGAAGTTAGAGTAAAAGACACAAAGACAACAATTATTAGGATAGAAGAAATTGTATTAGTACATGTAGATTCGAGCGGAAGACCGAAAGCACATGGCAAAACAATGGAAATGCTTAAGGAAAAGAATAAATGATATTTAATACTAGAAAACATGTAAAACCACCAGATTTGAGTCCTTCGGGTGCATTGATGGGTGGTGTACTTATGGAATGGATTGACGAAGAAGCTTCTATATTTGTGATTTGTCAACTGAACAATAACAAAGTTGTTACCAAATACATGTCTGAAGTAGAGTTCGTAAGCCCTGCATTCAGAGGAGATATAATAGAAATTGGTTGTGAGCTTATTTCTCTTGGAAGGACTTCAGTAACTTTGAAGTGCTTAGTTAGAGTAAAAGGTACAGAAACTGTTATCGTTACAATTGATAAAATAGTATTTGTAAATATGGATGGTAATGGAAGATCAAAGCCCCATGGCTTAACTATGGAGATGTTAACCGATAAGTCTAACCAACAGTAATATAATTACCCTTTTTTTCATGTATAGAGTACGTTTTAGCTGTTTTTGGGTAGTTTTGTAGCCCAGAGTCTATTAATTGCTCTGCGATGCGTTTAGCATCGTTTATTATATCTTTATCATTAACGATATCCACAAACCTAAACTCAGGCATTCCTGACTGTTTAGTCCCTAAAAAATCACCTGGTCCACGTAACTCCAGATCAATCTCAGACAATTCGAATCCATCGCTAGTTGACTCCAGAGCGTTAAGTCTCTTTACTGTAGGTATATCTGTTAGATTCTTTGCAAACAATTGTTTGTATTTCTGAGATGCTACTAATATGCAATATGACTGATGTTCTCCCCTGCCTACACGCCCACGAAGTTGGTGCAATTGGGACAAACCAAATCTCTCAGCATTTTCTATTAACATAACAGTTGTATTAGGTACATCTATCCCAACTTCAATAACTGTTGTTGATATAAGCACATCAAACTTTTTATCTGAGAAATCTTTCATTACTTCATCTTTCTCTTTCCAATGCATTTGTCCGTGTAATAGACCACAATTAAGTTCTGGAAATATCTGTTTACTTAATAATTCATAGTGTTCAACAGCTGATTTCAGTTCTAATTTATCTGATTCCTCAACCAGTGGGTAAACAATAAAAGTTTGTCTCCCCTCTTTGACTTGTGCTTTTATAAACTCATATATTCTTGGTAAATCATTTTCAAATCTAACCTTAGTAATTATTTCTTTTCTATCTTTAGGCTTTGATTTAATAGATATAATCTGCAAATCAGTATATTTTGTCATTGCCAATGTACGAGGAATTGGCGTAGCTGTCATAAGGAGCATGTGCGGTACTGTTGATTCATCTCCAGACTTTTTACCTAGTTCTTTGAGTAATGAACGTTGATCTACACCGAATCTATGTTGTTCATCAATTACTACATAACCAAGATTATTATACTCCACCTTATCTTGAAAAAGTGCGTGAGTACCTATTATTATATTTGTAAGTCCAGACTCTATTTTACCTAGAGTCTCTTTTTTATCTTTGGTAGAAAGCCCACCTACTAGTAATTCTGTTCTTATGGAATCTGGCAATATACTTTGCAATGTCTGATAATGCTGTTTTGCAAGTATCTCAGTTGGTGCCATCAGTAAAGTTTGATGACCACTTTCCACCGCCATCATCATTGACACAATAGCAACTATCGTCTTACCCGAGCCTACATCACCTTGCAATAGGACATTCATAGGTTTAGTAGAATTCAGCTTTTTCCAGATTATATTCAGAGCATTTTTCTGATCGTCTGTTAACTCAAACTGAAAACTCGCAAGTGTCTCCTTAGCTAGTTTTAATGATTTACCCATTGGGGTGGCTTTTTCGGTTTTCACGAATTTATCTTGTTGTGAAAGTATAGTCAGCTGATAGAAAAGCATTTCTTCGAATTTGAACCGCTTTTGCGATAATTTGAGTAAGTCTGTACTAGTTGGAAAATGTAGATTCTCGGTTGCTGTTTGTATATCAGGAGCTTCTATTTTTTCTAATATTTCTTTGTCAAGTGTTTCTTTTATTTGAGTTAAATTTTTGTCGATGCAATGACGAATCATATCCCTCAAAGCACGATTACGGATACCAACTTTGATAAATGAAGTAGGTAATTTATACAGGGGAAGTATCCCCTCTTCTTTGAATTCCTTCAATTCATCTAAATCTATCTTATCAATTTCTGGATGGGTAAATGAAATTCCATGTTTCGATTTATCAGGTTTACCACTAATTAATAATTTATCGCCAACTTTATATGTATTTTCAAAAAAATGAACATTTGCCCAGAAATTAATCTTTGCAGTTCCTCCACTATCATCTTTGACAGAAAGTGAAAATAATTTACGTCTATTTCTGAAATTCTGGAGTGATTTATCTACTACATCAACTATAAATGAATACTCAACGTTTTTGAAATCTTCTTCGTAGTCAAAAATATTATTCGAACTGAAAAATAGCTTTTTACTCAATGATGCAAGAGTAAATGAAGAATCACGATTAATATAGTCACGTGGAAAATAATTTATCAGGTCTATCGGTTGATAAATATTCTCTTTTGCTAAGGCTTGTGCTCGTTTAGGGCCAATACCTTTGATAAATTGTAAAGGTAAATCATTAGAAATAGGTTTGTTCATCTAATCGTATTGATTATATTTCAAAAAAATTAATACCACTAATCTTAAATATATGGAACTCTTACTAATTTACTTATTTATAGCTGTATTTTTTTCCTTCCTTTGTTCATTTTTGGAAGCAGCTTTACTAAGTACAACACATAGCTTTATAAGTGCAGAAGTGATAGAAAACCGTCCTTATGCATTTAAATTAAAGCGATTTAAAGATGAAGTGGATAAACCACTAACTGCAATACTAACTCTGAATACATTTGCTAATACATTTGGTGCTGCAGGAGTAGGAGCTCAAGCCCAGCATATATGGGGTTCAGAATATCTAACGGTCATATCTATTGCACTTACGCTAATTATACTAATTATTTCTGAGATTATTCCTAAGACTATTGGGGCTGCATATTGGAAAAAATTTGCACCGTTTGTAGCTTATACTGTTCAAGGAATGATATGGATTTTATATCCTTTCGTAGTATTAGCTCCATTCATTACTAAAAGATTCAAAACTAAAAAAGAAGGTACCGAGATTAGTCGCTATGATATACACATGATGACTATGCTCGGTGAAACAGAAGGCGTACTTGATAGAGAAGAGTCTCAAATCATACAGAACTTACTCAGGTTCGACGAAATAACAGTACATGATATAATGACACCAAGGACAGTAGTAGTGTCAGAAGATGAGAATACAACGGCAACTGAGTTTTTTAAAAATTTGAAGTTTAGGCATTTCACTCGTATTCCTCTTTACAATGAATCAGTTGAAAATATAACTGGCTATGTGATAAAAGAAGATTTGATAAATGACATAATAGCAAAGCAAGGAAAAAGTAAACTAGAGAAATTTAAGCGTCCTATTAGGTTTATTTCAATAGATGATACTTTACCTACTGCTTATGAGCAATTCATACACAACAACGAGCATATAGCCGCTGTATATGATGAATACAAAGGCTTCTCTGGTATATTGACAATGGAAGATATAATAGAGACATTATTAGGTGTTGAGATAATGGATGAATATGACTCTACCGAAGATTTACAGCAATTCGCAAGAAAGAATTGGGAGAAAAGAGCGAAAAAGCTCGGTATAATCTCCGAAGACGATGACAAAGATATAATAAAATAAGGAAGAATAATGAAAATAGTATCATGGAATATAAACGGCTATAGATCTATATCAGGTCAGAACCCCAAATTAAGATATGGCGAGAAAGTTCAAATAAACGATCTATTCGACTATGTAGAAAAAGAAAATCCAGATCTTCTATTAATGCAAGAAACAAAGTCTGAAAAAGACCAAATCCTAGAACACCTCTTAGCTCCTGAAGGATATAACTCCCATTTCTCAGCATGTAAGATTAAAAAAGGATACAGCGGTGTCGGTATATTCAGCAAAAAAGAGCCAGAGTATATCAACGATAGTATAGATGTAGAGCAATTCGATAATGAAGGTAGAGTGCTAGAAATTGGAATAGATGGTATATCCTATTTCAATGTGTATTTCCCTAATGGACAGCAAGGCCCAGAACGAGTGCAATACAAACTAGATTTCTATGATGCCCTATTCGCTAAAGCGAACGAACGAAGAAAAGAGGGTAGAAAGGTTATAGTGAGTGGAGATTACAACACAGCTCACACAGAAATAGATCTAGCACGGCCAAAAGATAATGAGAAAACCTCTGGCTTCCTGCCAGAAGAGCGAGAAAAGCTAGATGAGATATTTGCTATGGGGTATTCGGATGCATTCCGCCTATTCAACAAAGATGGCGATAACTACACTTGGTGGTCACCACGAGGCAGAGCAAGGGAAAACAATGTAGGTTGGAGAATAGACTATCACTTCGTGAGCAATGATTTGCTAATGCAAGTGAAGAACTCATACCATCAACCTAAGCAACTCGGCTCAGACCACTGCCCTATTGTGTTGGAGTTGGGGGTATAAAAATAGAAATGTACCCGATTTGGCTCCTTTTTTATATTATATTTTAACCCCACACTAACAGCAAAAAAAAGCTGTCCATATAATATGAACAGCTTTCTTAATTTTTTTTCTAATTTTGAATCTTAGGTCTTATTCCCAATCAGCAAGTAACGAGAATCTAAGTGTGTTTGCCAGAGGGTGGTTTTCTTCGATAGTATTGATAAAACTGAAATCCAGTCTGAATATATCATATCTAACACCAGCACCGAAGTTCCAGAATTTACGTGCACCAGCATTATCTGGCTCAGTAAAGTAACCAGCACGCAACGCAACTACGTCTTCGTACCAGTATTCAACTCCACCTGCATATTGCATTGCATTATTTTCCCAAGAAGAAACGAATGAAAGTGGAATAGGGTCTGAGCCGTTTCTATCTCTATTTACTAATAACTTAGTATAGTCAAATGCGAAGGTAAGTTTATTGAACTCATCTTTTACTACGTCGTAGGCGATACCTAATTTCAAGTTAGTTGGTAGTGGATCTGCTTCATTAATATAAGTCATCTTAGGACCTACGTTCTGCAAATTCATACCCAAAGATAATCTATCTTCAAAATCAGCACCTAATACTTGCAAATCAGAAGGTTTCCATAGCAACCCAACATCGAATCCACCACTGACACCAGTACCAGATTGAGCACCTGAACCTTGTCCAGTAGGAGTTAGATTTGATTGTATATATCTTAATTGGAAACCGAAACCTAAATCTGGAGCGATAATAGTTCCGTAAGAGAAACCAAAAGAGAACTCATTTGAAGTGAAAGTACCTGCTTCTTGAGAGTTTTCTAAAGTTCTTTTGAACTCACCCAAATTCATAAAGATGAAGTTAAATGCAACCGTACCGTCAATTTCATCGAAATGCTGTGCGATAGTACCATAACTATAATACAAATCAGCGTTGAACTGAGGTAACCAAGGTGAGAAAGCAAGTGCAACTTGTCTAAATGGAGTTCTTGTACCTTCATCATCGAAAGTATATCCATAATCGAAATAATCAAGGAATGCTAATCCACCGGGATTCCAATAAACAGCATTTACGTCATCTGCTATTGCTGTCCCTACTTGACCCATACCACTCGCACGAGCATCAGGTGCTATCATAAGGAAAGGTACTGCTGAACTCTGTACAGCCGAGTTTTGTCCTTTTGCACTGTAATTGCCAATCAATAATGTAGCTGTTAATAAAAGTATTGTCTTCATCATTTTCGAAGTTATCAAAGGAATATCCTCCATATAAGAATTTCTAAGTTTCAAATTTAAAAAAAAATTAATTAAAGTCTAAAGTTTATTATTTAATCTTTATAGTTCGCCCTTCTAAGAACGTTTGTTTTGCTATTAAGTTATCAAGTTTTAATCTAAAGTAGTAAGCGCCTATACTTACAGGACTTCCGAATACATCTATTCCTTCCCAATCAATTTCACCTTCATAAGCAGTCAATATTTTCTTAACAATAGTATTTACTTTCATACCCTTAGAGTCATATATATCTAAAGTTACATCAACTGGAGGATTTAGATTGTGTTTGAATCTAATTTTAGTATTATTTTCAAAAGGTGTTGGATAAGCAAGAACATCGTTCAAAACAACTTCACCATTTTGACCAATATTGAAATATGTTTCCGAAATAGAATAGTTATTATATATATCCCAAGCTCTTAATTTAACAAAGTGAGCACCAGGTTCTAATCCTAATAAATTCTTCGTAGCAGTACCTTTTCTGTAATCATCAAAAGAGGTCTCATATTCAGAAGTCAAATCTATAGACTGCTCATCATTATCTATCCAAGCTTCTATTTTATGTCCAACTCCAATACCAGTGGAATTTATACCAGATTCGTCACTCAAATCTACAATCAATAGTGGTTCATTTCTTACTATATCACCAGCATTGAACTTTCGTGAATCTAGCATTATCTTGATTTCTGGTCCTTTTGTATCAGTTATACTCGTTGTTGATAGACCGTCTATTATCAATTTATTATAGCTACCAGTAGCAAATCTATGATCATCCGAATATGCGAAACTAAATACTTTACCCATATTTTCACTAAAGCTTATATCTTTTGGTAAAATAAACTCAGCTTCAAAGTGACCATTTGTAACAGCAAAATTCGCATTAGATAGTGTTCCACCTTGCTTTTGGAATTCATATAATCTATTTCGATTATCAGTAATCTCTATTTCCTGATTGCCATCCATTACTTTCAGCTTTATTTGACCATTAAAATCTGCAGCAACTTTACTATCACTCATAGGTATTGATACATATCCTTTTATCTTTACCTTTTGTAGTCCTTTAACTGAAATTGTAATTGAGTCATTTAGCTCAATATCGTCTATACTTTCGAAAACCACGTCATAATGTGGAATAAGTAGTCTGAGTGTTGGGTCACCCAAAAGGAAATATTTCTCGTCATTATCACTATTGAATGTCTGTTTCAAATTATAAATTACTTCACCTAATGTTAAGTAGTCACCATTTTCATCTCTAGTAAATAAATTACTATAAAGTGCTCTATTCAAATAATGATTTTGAGAAGCATAAACAACTCTAGAAGAACCAAATACGCCTATTGCTCCACCATATTCATTCAAGAGCATTAGCTCAGCACCAGATTGTGATTCATAATTATCATATTTCGCGAAATCACAAGTTGCAGCTGTTAAGAAAAATAACTTATCATAGTTTACCATTTGTCTTATAGATACATCTCTATCCAATATGCCCTCGTGAGACCATACCTGAGGATTACCGTGGCCATACCAATTTAAGAGCAAAGCACCCTCTTCATTAACTGATTTTAGTATAGCTGCGTTTGCTGTTGGTTTACGGATACCTGCAGCAGTATATTGAGATTCATATTCTACAGAATAGATTTTTCTTTGTTCCATAAAACTAGGTACTCTATTAGAAGAAAAATCCTCGGACTGATCTACAAATAAACTACCATCACCCTTTGTACTTTCTGTTCCACTAAATCCGTCATCAGCAACTAAAGTAATTTTATTTCGCCAATTATCTATACTTGAATTATTCTCATAATGCTTGATTTTCTCTACTATTCCATTACCTTCTTGTTCTGAGTTAATCGTTATTCTACCAATAGCCACATCTAATGCTTTATCATTACCTACCACTCTTGCATAGAAATCATCAGTACAAATTGTCTTTACAGCATCAAAATCCTTGAATTCATCTTCACTAAGATGAGGAGGAACAAAATTTGTTTGAGTGGTTAATATCTCTCTGAAATCATAGTGTCCATCACCCCACAATACAACATAAGTTGGCTTAACGTCCCAATTAATCATTGCTTGAGCTATGAAATCACGAATAGCTGTTATATCCATAGTACCCGCATTATACTCATTGTATATATCATTTACTTCAGATATACCAACTGAAAGATTGCTATTCGCTTCTCTGTATTCTTTGAATTTTTTTGCAGACTCATTGAGTTTCGAGTGGGTTATTACTATTACATCATTATTGAATTTAGTATTTCTTAATCCTTTTATTTCAACTTTTTCTATACTAACTGGTTTTTTCAGATTTGAACTTAAGAAAAATCTTTTCGGTTGATTTACTGTTAGTTCTGTTATTAAATCAAATTTCCCTTGAGTTTTAGATTCTAATTGAATTGGATTTCCCATATCCGAGACATCAAAAGCATAAACATCACCATTAAATCCGGTGAAATTATATTTAGTCAATCCTGATAAGAGAGGTTCAGTGAATATGTATGCTTCACCATTACTTGCAATAGTCTTACTTGGATAATGAATTTCTAAATAATCAAAAATCCCATTTGCATTAGGTTGACCAGTATTTGTATAATTTAATTTTAAGCTTATTTTATTTTTATTGGGCACTTCATCAATAGGTATGCTAAACTCAAATAAGTTTCTATATGCTTCTGAATAAGTGGATTGCAAGTTTAGATTATCAGCTAATAGTTTTCCGTTATCAGTGACAGAAAACTGTCCGCTAGAGCCAATAGCACCTGAGTGAGCTAATGATAATCTAAAATTAACATTCCCTTCATCAGCTAGGTTTATCAGATTTTGGTCAAATGAGTCAGAAAAATATGTTCTACCGAAAAATTGCTTGCCTGCTCCACCGTGGTAAGCACTGATTAGCTCTTCTTCAAAAAATTGTCTTCTTGTAAATAAATTCAGATCATTTTCTATTTCACCTTTTAGAGCAACTTCAGGCACGGCACGTTTACCATCAACCCCGCCCCATGTAAGAAGATAATTGTTATTTTTGCTGAAATGATTAATATAATGCAATACTTTAAATCCAGAGAATAATTCTGATTTCTTAGCATATTCGAATCCACTAGCCCCACCTGCAAAAAATACGATTGACTTTAGAGAGCCATCTGGGTTTTTCTTAACTATTATATTTTGTTGATTCATTTGATTTAGTGCTGCAAAATCAACATTCTCAGGAAGTTCATGACCACCATTCCCAAATATCTTAATAGTATTTACATTATTATTAGATATAGTTATACCAAAGCCTTTTAGATATTCTGCTGTCAATTCATAAACACCTGTTTCAGATACTCTGATTTTGTACCAACTGCCTGAGCTAAGGTCATCATCTGATTGGATTTTATTAGCTTTAGTTTGTTTTTCTATATCATTTCTGAAAAACAGTTGTTCATCGGATACTGTCCAATTCTTAGCAACATTTGCATTTAAAAAGCTATTGCTCAGTGTATTTTTGTCTTGTTTTCTTTTTGTATTGATAGTTTGGTTATCAAAGTGAATAGTAACTTTCACATATTCAGGTATTTCAATCGATTTCGAGAAGGGATTATATTTAGCATTAATTATATTTAGAGTTGCAGTATATTTGTCTCTACTTATACCGTTATATTCTATATTAGCCCATTCCTCGATAGATCTATTCATATATGACCTTCTATCTACTGAGGTGATATCTTCTCTTCCTAATATATGCACAGGAGCAATAGTACCATTAATTGATTTAATCGGTCCAACTTCTATATTCTGAATTTTATAGCCTGTAGGAGAAGGTACAGCTATAGCTTTTTTAGTAGCTATTAGCTGAGGATAACCAATTTGCTCCAATATGTTACCAGCTTCATCGAAGACAGGTTGTATATACTCTTCACCACTTATAGTAATCGTATTAGTTGATACTAATTCTGGAGTATAGACAATAGTCAACGTATTAGCAGTAGAGCTAATAATTTCAGTTTTTGCAGATGCATTAAAACTAATAATTACTAATGTAACTATTGATAGAAGTGATTTTGCTAATAGATTCATATTAATACCCAAATTATACAATGCATAATTATAATAAGTTCTTTTACTTGATTTATTTTAAATAGGTACTAATAATAATAGGCATTGGTTGTTTATTTGACATTTTCTTTTCTCTATAAACTCATAAACGAGTAAAAAGTTACAGTAGTTGAAAGATTTGTGGTGAAATGGTGTGCTTAAATATATATCTACTTACTTCTTTAGTTATTTTGACTAATTATTTTTTCTTATATTAACATTAAATAATAAACCATATTCTGAGATTTCCTATGAAAAACATATCTATACTAATAGTAACTATTACTTTACTTTTATCAGTAGAAACTACTTACTCTCAAGGAGGAAGCTGCTTTCCTGAAGATAGCGCTATTGCATTTACTTTCCAAGGGCGGAACTACGAATTTGTAAAATCACATTATAAATGGCCTGATGCAATATACTGCGCTGAACAAAGGGGTGGTTATTTAGTTGATGTTGAAACTATGGAAGAAAATGAAGCTTTTTTAAGTTTTCTAACAGATTCGCTAAAGAATAAATATGGTTTGGATCTAATTGGTGATGGTGATACGAAAGTGAGATTAGGTGGGGTTGGAATTACTAAACTATCAGACCCTGTTAGTTTAACATGGCAATGGAGAAATACCCCTTATAATAGATTTAATAATATTCTCGGGACACAAATTGAAAATAAAAGTGGCTCTGACTTCAAAAATTTTCCAGATTCATTGTATATTAATTGGGGCGAGATAAATAACGTAAAAGGGGCATATTTTTTCCCTACCGATTATCATTCAAATTTATATTCAAATACAATGGCCTTGACTTTGGTTGAAATAAAAGATAATGAAACAAATAATATGGTCGCTCAACCTGGTGATTGGATTAATGTAAATGGAGCTGAAGAACTCTATTTTATAATTGATTATGGATGTGCTTCAAAAAACGAAGTTACTATTGACACATTACTATGTGAAGGTATCCCACTTATTTTAGGAGGAACTGAAATAACTGAACCTGGTAAATACACAATTACTACTACTTCTTATGCAGAATGTGATTCTATAATAACTGCAAATGTTAGCTTTACTAGTTTTGATAATCAACTTACTCAAGAGACAAAACGACTCTTATCTAAAGAATTACAAGCCGATTCTTATCAATGGTATAGATGTGATTTAAACTCACCTATACAAGATGCTAATACTTTCTTCTTAACTATAGAAGAAACCGGTTCATATAGATTGGAACTAGAGAAGAATGGTTGTGACTTCGTAACTGAATGCTACGATTTTTGTATTCCAACTACATTCAAAATTGATACTGTCAAATGTGCTAATGAGTCTATTACTATTAATGGACAGGATTATGTGAAGAAAGGGTTTTACTCTCAGAAACTAAAGCAAATAGGATTTGATTGTGATTCTACTTTAGAGATTGATATAAAAGATGTAGCTATAAATCTAAGTGTGAAGCAACAAAGTGGTAAACTAATATCTTCTGAAAGTACTGGTGAATACCAATGGTACGACTGCGAAGGAGATGTACTAATAGCCGACGCAACTGAAAAAGAATATACACCTTCAGAAAATGGTGAATACAAAGTAGAAATAACTAAACAAGGTTGTATTGATTATTCTCAGTGTATCACATTTTCAACTTCTACTAATAGTGTAAAAGACATACAAGACTCAGATAATATAATACTAGATTTAGATAATAATCTGATTGTATTTGAAAATATAAACTATAACCAAATAGAACTATTAGATATTAACTCTAAAACTGTCTATAAATCAGATAAATATGCTCAATCAATTAGCATTGAGTATTTGAATACTGGTATTTACTTCTTAAAGGTTACTAATGGAAACGAAGTTGAGATGTTTAAGTTTATGGTGGTGGAGTAATGTTTTTTGGTACTTTTAATATTTTAATGGGTATTGTAGCTTTACTAATTGGCTTCAAATTTTATAAGCCATTTAGAAAAGAAGTAGTTGAAAGTGGTAAACTAGATTATGGATTAATAAATATTCTAGGTGCATTCTTCATCTTTGGAGGTGTTGTCCTGATTTATTTGGACGTTAAATAATTCACTTAAATTTCCTTAATAAGCGCTTCAATGGTATTTTTTACATTTATCATTGATTTATAAAATAGTGTTATAAAATTAGAGTTCATTCAATTGATTATTGGGATCAAGACTATCTTGAGTTAATTGAATGAGTTTATTTACTTTATTAATATTAATATTATAATTAAATAAAAATTTAGCTCCTAAATAATAGAAATTTTCTGATCTCAGATTCAAATATAATAGTCTATTAACAGTGTCTTTGTAAAATACAATTCTATGCTCTCCTGTGAAAACACTATTTTGTTTACTGGTAATTTTCAGATAATATTTTTTGTCTTTTTTTTGATATATCTTCCATTTACCTCTCAGTGCAGGTGAATCTAAAGTATCACATCCTTCAATATAATTAAGTTCTAACAACCTCACTGTTCCATCTCTATCAAAACTAACCATACTACCTTTAAAACAGAAAAAGGCATCATAACCATTTATAAATATTTTCCTTCTATCCCATTTACTACCACTAATAATATCTTCTACTTCATTGCTACATGAAACAAAAGTTAAAGAAATGAATATTATCAATAACTTATTAATCATTATTTTTTCCTTTCATTAAATTTTAAAATGTAATACTTGATAGATTCATATTTATATTAAAAATAAGATATTATAGAACCAAAGATAGGAAAATAATTAGAGTTTAAAAAAAGATGCCTTACTAACGGGGGGAATTGTCAGCAAGGCATGCAGCATAAAAAGGAAGTTACGACTTTCGTCGTAGAGCAAGAGACGAGATTCGAACTCGCGACCCCAACCTTGGCAAGGTTGTGCTCTACCAGCTGAGCTACTCCTGCTTTTTTTTTAGAACACAAAATTATGAGATATTTTCGAACTGACAAAATGTTTTTTCCGATTTTTTGAATTTAGTTTGTAAGTAGCTTGATGTTGTAGAGTTAATATTCGATATTTTTTTTCACAAAACTAAGAAAAGAATATTAGATTAAAATTATCTATATTTGTGCTTACTGTTTAACTAACAAATAAAAAGATTATGAGATATATACTACTACTTTTGATTCTAATGCAAGGAGCTTTACTTTCACAAGATGGCCTAGTAAAACTTGCTGATAAAGACAGACATGCTTTTAGTCCAGAAGATTTACTTTCGCTTAAAAGACTGAGTGATATGCAATTATCACCAGATAATAAGACACTTCTTTTTAGTGTGAAAACCCCAAATCTAAAAACAAACTCATCTATAAATGATTTATTTATAGTTGATTTGGCTACTAACAAGATGACTCAGCTTACAGATACTGAAGAAAGTGAATCAAATGCAAGATGGTCTAATGACGGAAAGAAAATCTATTTTCTTTCTAGTAAAATGGGTGCACCTCAGATTTATGAAATGGACTTTGCTTCAAGGAATTCAAAAGCAATTAGTGCTGTTGCTAATGGCGTTTCCAACATGAGTATTAGTCCCAAAGGTGATAATATACTTTTTACTACTGAAGTGGAAGTAAGAGAGAGTTTAGAAAAAACTTATTCTCAGTATACTAGTTTCAACGCTCTTAAATATAGTTCATTGCCTACAAGACATTGGGATACTTGGGAAGATAATAAAGCTTCACATGTCCACTATATGCCAATACAAGGTGGCAGACCAATAGATATAATGGAAGGAGATAAAAATGACAGTCCTCTATTACCATTTGGTGGTGGTGAGCAAATAGCATGGTCTCCTGAAGGTACCGAGATTGCTTATACAAGTAAAAAAGTAAGTAATCCTGCACGTAGTACGAACTCAGATATTTATTTATATGATATCAGAACTAAGTCGACAAAAAACATAACTGAAGGAATGGTTGGGTATGATAAAGACCCGGTTTACTCACCTGATGGTAAATGGATTGCATTTCATAGCCAGAAAAGACCTGGTTTCGAAGCTGATAAGGTAAGATTGATGCTTTATGACAGAACAACTGGTGCAATCAAAGAAATGTTAGCTGAATTTGATCAATGGATAGATGCAGTAGTTTGGTCTCCAGATAGTAAGACTATTTACTTTAACTCAGGTTCAAAAGGCAGAGTATACATATATAGTCTTGACATAGCAACTAATAAGCAAACTCAAATAACAAATGATAAAACTAATGATGACCAAGGTTTAGCAGTTTCCTCTGATGGTAAGATGTTAGTATTTGGTAGAAGTAGTACTACATATCCGACTGACTATTATACAATTGATTTGGCATCAAAAAAAATAGATAGGAAGACTAAAGTTAATGACTTTTTACTTATTAAGTTACATGATGTAAATATTGAAGAAAGATGGGTAGAAGCTACAGATGGAGAGAAAATCCAAACTTGGGTACTATACCCTCCTAATTTCGACAAGACTAAAAAATATCCGATGATTACATATTGCCAAGGTGGCCCACAAGGTACTATCAGTAATTATTTCAGCTACAGATGGAATCTATATTTGATGGCTTCACAAGGCTATATAGTATGTGCACCTAATAGACGAGGAATGCCGGGGTTCGGTCAGAAATGGAATGATGACATAAGCAAAGATTGGAACGGTCAAGCGATGGAAGATATACTATCAGCAACTGACAATCTAATCGCAGAGAGTTTTGTTGATAAGAATAAAGTAGCGGCAGTAGGGGCAAGCTTTGGTGGTTACACTGTATATTGGATGCAAGGTAACGACGAAGGACGATTCAAAGCATTTATATCACATTGTGGTGTATTCGATTTAACTTCTATGTATGGTTCTACAGAAGAACTTTTCTTCCCAGATTGGGAGTTTGGTGGTCCTTATTGGGATGATGATAATGAAGATATATACGAAGAGCAATCACCACATAAATATGTAAATAATTGGGATTCCCCTATTCTGATAATTACTGGTATGAAAGATTTTAGAGTACCTTATACTCAGAGTTTGGAAGCATACACTGCAGCCCAACTGAAAGGGTTAGACTCAGAATTACTTGTATTTCCAGATGAGAACCACTGGGTTTTAAGTTTGCAAAACGCAGCTGTTTGGCAAAATGAGTTTTTTGGATTTTTGAAAAAACATCTAAAGAATTAATCTATCCTCTCAAAAATACGAAGTATAGATAAACTATATAAATGACAATATAAATTACTCCATCTGCTTTTGCGATGGAGTATTTTTTTCCCATTGTCATAGATAAGATAAGCACAACACTTGCGAAACCAGTAACTGCAATATCTACGTTACTAATTGCTGGAAAAGGTAAATCACGAATAAATGCACTAATACCTAGTATCCAAAGTAGATTAAAAATATTCGAACCAACTATATTACCAACAGCAATATCCGAATTGCCTTTTCTAGCAGCAATAACAGATGTTGCTAATTCGGGAAGGGAAGTTCCTAATGAAATAATAGTCAAACCAACAAACGATTCAGAAAGACCATAATAGTTAGCAAATTCGATAGACCCATCTACCACCCATTTACCTCCGAAAAACATTGCTAAGATACCTAAAACTACGTATAAATATGATTTAGGTAATGATAGGCTACTCTCTACTTCATCAAAAATATCCTTATCATCTTTAGCTAAAGTGTAAATATATGCTAAGAAAAGCAAGAAGAAGACTAGTAATACGAGACCTTCATATCGAGATATTTGTAATGTAGTATCTGGAGTAAATAGATTTGTATTAGCTAAAAAACCTACTAAAAAGACTGCAATTAAAGTAAAAGGAATTTCAGAAAATATAGTACTTTTCTTAAGAGGTAAGTTACTTATCAAGGCTGAGATACCAAGTATAAGGAATATATTTGCAATATTACTCCCTAATACGTTACCTATTGCTATATCAGAACTACCACTAAAACTTGCTAATATATTTATAACTAGTTCAGGAGCAGAAGTACCAAAAGACACAATAGTGAGTCCAATAACTAAATCTGAGATATTGAATTTTTTAGCAATAGAAGAAGCTCCATCTACTAAGAAGTCTGCCCCTTTGATGAGCAATATAAACCCGATTATGAATAGTATTATTGGTAATATCATAAATTTTATTTTTGAGCTTGATGAATTTTAACAAGATTGGACACAAAGTTATCTGCTTCAGCTAAAGGTAATTGTGTAGCTGAATCACTTTTAGCTGATTTAGGGTCAGGGTGGGTCTCAAAAAATATTCCATTAACACCTGTAGCTACTGCAGCTTTAGCAAGAGCAGGTATGAACTGAGGCAATCCACCAGATTGAACTCCTATAGACGGTTGTTGCAAAGAATGAGTGGCATCATAAACTACTGGGTAGTTAAATTGCTTCATTATTAATAATGAACGAAAGTCTACAACTAAGTCATTATAACCGAAGAATGTTCCTCTCTCTGTCAGCCAGATTTTATCATTACCGGTAGAAGCTACTTTCTCAGCAGCTTTACCCATATCAACTGGAGACATAAATTGACCTTTTTTGATATTAATTGTCTTTCCGGTCTCACCTGCAGCAACTAGTAATTCTGTTTGTCGAGCCAAAAAGGCAGGTACTTGAAGACAATCAACGTATTTAGCGGCTAAATTGGCTTCTTCTACTGTATGAAAGTCAGTAATAGTTTCTAAACTATACTTCTCCCCTATATCAGCTATATAGCCCAATGCTAATTCGTCACCTATGCCAGTAAATGAACTAATACTTGTTCTATTAGCTTTCTTATAAGAAGCTTTAAAATATAATTTAACGTCATATTTTTTAGCTATTTTTGTTAATTCAGATGCAGTCTCGTCTAACATTTCCTTAGATTCTGCTAAACATGGACCAGCAATTATAAAAAGACTCATGGCTACTTTAGATTTATTCACAGTTACTAATAAATATTCTGGGTTTGAATTCAAATCCACAGACACTGTAATACTTATTGATATTTACAGAGCTAGCTCAACCATTGTTACTGCTTTCGGTAATGGCGTAAAAGAGATAATCCCTTGCGTCGAAATAGAACAAGTGTTGAATATAAAGAACAAAAATAGTGAAATTTTAGCTGCCTGTGAAAGAAATGGTGAAAAAATAATTGGCGCTGATTTAGATAATTCACCAATTTCATTTAATAATCACTCAATGAAAGATAAAATAATTGCTTTATCAACCACCAATTGTACCAAAGCAATAGACATAGCAAAAGACTCGATGGAAATTTTATTTGCAGCATTTTTAAATATAGATGCTGTTTGTAATTATATTACACGCAATTTTAATAAAATAAATAGATGTATAATACTCTGTGCGGGTAATAATGATAAAGAAAGTGAAGAAGATAATCTATTTGCAACTGAATTGATTTTCAATTTGAAAAATAAGATTGATTTAAACTTAGATGAGCGTAGTATTAGTTTATTATCATTACGAGACGACATAGATAAAACACTGCATAAGTTGATAAATAGTACACATGCAAAGAGATTAATAAGCATAGATAAAAGAAAAGATATAGATTTCTCATTAATTTTTAATAAATTTGATTGCGTGCCTATATACGCAAATCGCAGCATAAAGATAAAATAATTTCGTGGGGAAAAAATGGCAGCCTTCTTTAAAGGTAGCAAAAGCAAGTCAAAAGCTAAAGATGATAGCAATGGTTATACAAAACAGATACGCTTACTTTCTGTTCTACTGTTTATTGTTTCATTATTCTTGTTTATAGCACTTATATCGTATTCGTTCGAAGATGAATCTACCATCCAGATGGAATCATCTGCTCTTGTCGGTTTAGTAACCGGTGATGAAATTGCTCAAATCAAAGCAGAATCTGTTCAAAATTGGTTAGGCATAGTAGGTGCTTATATTTCATATTATATTTATAATAAAACATTTGGTTTCATAGCTATTTTCATTCCGTTCATCTTATTCAGATGGGGATATGATCTACTTAAGCACGCCACTATTACAAAACCAAATTTGAGGGATACTTTATTCTATCTATTAGGAGCCTTAGTTTTTAGTGGTCTAATGGGGACTGTTTTCGCACTTGATTGGATTTCACCTTTCCCTAAAGAATGGGCTGGTTCTATTGGACTTTATTTAGCATTTATTATGACAAATTTATTAGGGTCTATTGGATCGTTCTTGATATTCTTAATTGGGTTAGCTACATTTATAATATTCGGATTCAAACTTAATACCGAAAAACTTTATGAAGGTACCATCGCTTTATTCGATAGTACAAAAGATAAGATGTTAGATAAGACCGAATCTATCAAAGGTTCTGCAATCAATATAATTAACAAAGATAATAATAATGAAGAAGACGAAAATCCAACTAGTAATACAAAGAAAAAATCTAAATCTAAGAATGAAGCTCTTGAAATTGATGATCCTGAGTTTTTAAAATTATCTAATAAAGAAAAAGAAGAACTACTTATCAAAAAAGTAGCCGAAGCAGAAAACCCGACTGAAGAATACTACACAAGAAAATCTGTAACTTTGACCAAAAATTCTAATATAGTTGAAGATAAAAAGAATGATATAGAAAAGAAAACGGATTCAGATTTAACATTGAATCTAAATCAAGATGATACAGATAATAGCACTGACGACAGTATTGCAGAGTTTACTAGAGCTTCTAATCCAGTCTCGATAAATGACCTAGACGATGAGCCAGATAGCCCTATATGTACATATATACATGATGAAATAATAAACTTTGTTCCTCCGGGATTGGATTTATTAGAGCAAAACTATGACGTAATAGAAGTATCAGAAGCGGAATTGAAAATGAATGCCGAGATACTAAGAGAAAAGTTAGAAACATTCAACATAACAATAGAAAACCTTAGTGTAACACCTGGTCCTGTGGTAACGCAATATGAATTCGTTCCAGCGGCAGGTATTAAAATTAGTAAAATCGAGAATCTATCTGATGATTTAGCGATGGCACTAAAAGCGAAAGGGATAAGAATAATAGCTCCTATACCAGGTAAAGGTACAGTAGGTATAGAAATACCAAATTCTAATCCGTCTATGGTTTCTTTTACTAGTGTAGTTAATACTAAGAAATACAGAGAATCAAATCAGTATTTGCCATTAGCATTGGGTAAAACTATAAGTGGTGAGGCATTCATCGCTGATTTGGCAAAAATGCCCCACCTTTTAATAGCAGGATCAACTGGATCAGGTAAATCAGTGGGTATCAATACTATTATAGCCTCTCTATTATACCAGAAAATGCCAGATGAATTGAAATTTGTAATTATTGACCCTAAGAAAGTTGAATTAACTCAATATTCGGCATTATCCAATCACTTCATGGCTTGTTCCCCTGATGTAAAGGATATAATAATAACTGATCCAGAAGATGCGGTATCAGTGCTGAAATCCTTAGTATTAGAAATGGAAGAAAGATATACAATCCTTTCTAATGTGGGACAAAGAAATATTGTAGATTATAATGCAAAAGTGAAAGAAGGGAAATACGATGGCGATACTAATATGAAGCATAGACATATGCCTTACATCGTATGTGTTATAGATGAGTTAGCAGATTTGATGCTTACTGCTTCCAAAGAAATAGAAACACCAATAATCCGACTTGCTCAAATGGCAAGAGCTGTAGGAATTCATTTAATTCTAGCTACGCAAAGACCAAGTGTGAACGTAATAACAGGTATAATCAAAGCTAACTTTCCAGCAAGAATAGGTTACCTAGTTGCATCTAAAATTGACTCAAGAACAATCTTAGATATGAGTGGTTCCGAATCTCTATTAGGTAATGGTGATTTACTGTACTTATCACCTGGTACTCCGAAACCAATAAGAGTTCAAAACTCCTTTATCTCAACAGATGAAGTAGAAAGAATATGCGATCATATACAGAATCAAAAAGGATATTCTATGCCTTATCAATTGCCAAGTACTATCTTAAAAAATAGACAAAGTGCAAATGATTATGATTCTTCTGACAGAGACGATTTATTTGAAGAGGCTGGAAGGATGATAATAGATTCTCAGAATTGCTCAGTTTCTATGTTACAGAGAAAGCTAAAAGTTGGGTATGCTCGTGCTGGTAAAATAGTAGATGAATTAGAAAATGCTGGTGTAGTTGGTCCGCACAATGGCTCTAAACCTCGAGATGTTTATATGGAAAGTCTATCTGAATTTGATGCTATTTTGTAAAGAATTTAAAGTTTATTCTTAAATTTAGTTTATGCTAAAATCATTACACATAAAAAACTTTGCCATTATAGTAGAACAAGTAGTCGAGTTTGACAGTGGTCTCAATATTATAATTGGTGAGACAGGTGCTGGTAAATCTATAATACTTGATGCTATCGGTATCTTGCTAGGTAAACGAGCATCGCAAGATATGATTCGTAAAGGTGAAGAAAAAAGCATTATAGAGGGTACATTTTATGATGAAAGCTTGACTTTCAAAGTCGAAGATGAAGTTTTTACAAAAGAATTTATCATCCGAAAAGAGATAAAATCTAATGGATCATCCAGATTATTTCTAAATGATACCCCAATTCAGATTAATGACATAAAAGCTATAGCTCCAAAACTAGCTAATTATCACTCCCAAGATGAAAGTATTGTACTTCGTGATGACGAAAGTCATATTGACTTTTATGACGACTTTATAATTTTTAATGGATTGATTGAAGATTATAAAGATAAAAAATCAGCTCTAATAAGTGAATACAATAAACTTCGAAAAATGATTAGAGACCGTGATGAATCCATTCAAAAAAAGGATTTTCTTGAATATCAACTCAATGAGATAAATAAGATAAATCCAAAAGAGGGAGAATTAGCTGAGATAAATGAGAAGTTACAACTAATAGAAAACTCTGAAGAAATACTCGAATCATCACAGGAATTGACAGAATTAACAAATGGTTCAGATGATGCTATCTATAGTAAATTAAGAAGAGTTATAAAGCTGTTAGAAGATCTAGGCAGATTCAATAATGATTTTACTACATACCTGGAAGAACTTAATAGCTCTTTAGTATCCATTAATGAATTAGGTAATGTGGTTGCAGATTTTAGCTCGGGTATAAGTTATAATCCAATAGAAACTGAAAATATAAGAAAACGAAGTGTTGAATTAAGAAATTTAGAGAAGAAATACGGTACTATAGAAGAGATTCTCGAAAAGAAAGAAAAAATGGAAGAAGAGCTTTCGCTAATAGGTGATTATGACTATATAATTGATAAGCAGAGATTCTTAATTGAAGATTTGGAAAAAGAAATAGGTCATGTAGCTAAAAAAATATCAATCATTAGAAAAAAGAATACTCCCCAATTCTGTGCTAATCTTATAGATTCTTTAAATAACATGGGAATACCTAATGCTGGATTTGAGGTACAAGTAGTAAACATTGCTACAGAAAGCAATGAACCTACTGCGAGGATAAATGACAAGAAATACAAGCTATTCGACAAAGGAGTCGATAGTATAGTCTTTCTATCAGCTATGAACAAAGGAGAGGGGTTAAAACGCCTATCTGAGTTTGCCTCTGGTGGTGAATTATCAAGAATTCTACTTTCCCTAAAAGGCAATAAGATAAACACAGATATAAGTCCAGTTCTAATACTTGACGAAATTGACACAGGTATTTCAGGAAGAGTATCACAGTTAGTTGGTCAACAGATGAGAAGAATATCTGAGAAAACTCAGATAATAGCAATTACACATTCCCCTCAGATAGCAGCAGCAGGCGATACGAATTTTGTTGTTCGTAAAGAGATAGTGGGCGAAAGAACTATCTCTAAGATAAATAAACTAAACGAAAACGAAAAAACTATCGAAATAGCCAAACTCATAAGTGGAACTGATACCACATCTAATAGTTTAGAAAGTGCTAAAGAATTAATAAATTCTAGCTTTTATTGAGCTATTTCTTTTCTAATATCAAGATAAGATAAAACTAAGAACAGAAGTAAAACTACTAAAGTAGATATAAATAATGATATGAATAATATCTTACCTCTAGTCGGTGAATACTTGTTCCTTGGTTGTATGGCAGTATCTAGCACTTGTACGACAGGAATATCTTTTTCTTCTTGAATGGCTTCTTGGTGTTTTTGAGTTTCCAAATATGTAAGTACATTCATTAGAATTGTCTTGTCTCTAAATAACTCCAAATATTTTCTAGTCAAATTCGGTACTTTATTTAAAGAAATAGAAAATTCATCATTATTTCCAGCTTGAAGTTCATTTGATTGTCTTTGAAGAAAATCAACTTGACTTTGTAGTGCAGTAATTTGAGGTGAATTTTCAGCGTACTGTATTTTTGCAAGATTCAATTTTGTTTTAGTTTCCGTTAATAGCGAGTTTAACTCTATAACTTGAGAAACTATTGCAGTAGTTTGCTCTTCTAGAGCAAGCACTTTATTAGTACTTTGGAAAGTTTCTAATTCAGTTGAAACTGAATCCAATTGGATTTTATATTTTCTAATTTCGTTTTCAACATATATTCTTGAATTCTTAGCAGTAGAACTATTTTTCTCTACAAGAACTTCATTAAGTGCATCAATAGCCACATTGGTAAGTTTATATGATAGCTCTGCTGCAGCTAACTTTTCTTTATCATTAGGTAAATAGCCAGTAGCAATAAATCCACTTAACATAATAATACCGGATTTTTCTACTTCAACTTCGAATAGTGAAGGAATAAACCCAATAACATCTTGCTTTTCGTTTTCCTTGAATAATATATTATCCTTTAGCTCTAATTTATCATAAATTTTCTCAGCAACGGAGCGACTCGAAAGAATAGATTTCATCAACTTCGACCTACTATCTACTTGTCCACCACCACTTAGGTCTATCATACCACTAACGTTTTGCAAAAATGAGTTTAAACTACCACCAGATGCCTTTTCTGGAGGCATAATAGATGAGTTAGCCATATATGTATACGGCATAATCAATGTATAACCCATAACTAAAGCAACGATTGAAAAAATCGAAATGACAATTTTTACTTTACTCTTTTTTAGTCTATCAAGTATATTTTCAAAAGAAATAGAATCTTGCATTATTTTAATCTCACTAATGTTATGATAACCCCTACTACTGTTACTAACTGTGTAGCAATAGTAAGTGCAGTAGTAAATATCTCAAAGAATGTCACTTCTTCTTCTGGTGGGACTAATATAGTATCACCTGGTTCTAATACATAATTGTAATCTTCAGCAAGGAATTGCTCACCTTTTGATTTAGTTACAAATGTCTCATCAATGTCGGCTCTATAACCAAACCCACCTGCTAATGCAACGTAATCTAAATAATCGAAATCTTCATTATACTGTACATTACCTGGACTATTAACCCTACCTTGTATATTAATGAAATCAATTGTTTCTGGGACTAATATTGAATCTTTATTTTGTAATAATATATTATCAACGCTTGAAGTGTCTTCTACGGCTTTCTTGAAATTTACTGCCATCAATCCTTTTTTCTCAGAAATTCTAGCGGCAAAGTATTTCAATTCACTTTTGGTCATCTCTGATCTATCAATTGTTTTCAGACGCTCTAACTCAGCATCTGTTCTTTCCATTTCTTTTTGTCTGATAAGTACAGAGGCTGACTCATATGCATTATCATCGAATCCACCAGCCCTTGCTATTATATCACTGATTCTAGTTTTACCTAATTCGATAGTATATTTACCAGGGTACTTTACTTCTCCCAATACTTTTACGTAACTAGGTGTTCTCCAATTTTCTTTTTTCTTGATCTATACTCTATCACCTGGTTGTAAATCCATATCATTTGGTAATGAGGAAGAATTATACAGGCTTTCTCTCCAATTAGTCAGATCCAAATATATTTTATCTACACTAACTCCATCATTCTCTAAACGACTTATTTCTACGCTAGATAAGTCAGATGAAGATAAAAACCCTTGTGACATTTTAATTAAAGTAGAAAGACTATCTCCTTCTATGTACTCAACTTCTATTTTCTTGGGTACTTCACCATTTATTTCTATTGTTGATTTGTTGTTAAATGGAGGTACTATAATCTGATCTCCACCAGTTACATAAGGATTGACAGATTTATCACCAATATTAAAAAACTTAATCAAATCAACTTTGATTATTGAGTCTTTACGAATTAATCTAATATTACGTAGTGAAGATTTTCTATCGAATCCACCTACTTTATTAATTACTTCATTAACTCTTTCTGTAGATGTAGCCGCTACTGTAGCTTGGGTAAACGTTTGGCCAGAAACTGTTACTTTAAACTTTCTTATGTTAGAAAGTATAACACTTATTTCTTTAGAATTATAAACGTTTCTAGCTTTTGTCTCAATTAGCTCATACGATTCTTCGAGTGTTTTTCCTTTTAAATCTATTACACCAACATTCCTAATTAGCAATCTACCATCTGGTGATATTGTAGCTTTTACTTGCTCACTTCTTGAAGATACAATATTAATTATAAATTCATCACCTGGACCAACTATATATTCTTTAGGGTCTATTGCCCCATCAAGAAGTCCTCCAGTCATACTTGAGTTTTCAAGTAGCTGCTTTACTTTTGATGTGTCTTGAGCTGATTCCGTTCCGCCTGTTACTACTTCTTCGTCGAATTGAGCATTTAGCAGAGTAAGGTTAAAGAAAAGAATAAATAAGAATGAGAATATTTTTTTATACTTCATTTATTTCATTTTGTTAATAAAAGAATTAGTTTTTATAATTTACATTTAAACAAACCTGTCTGTATTATAACGACTTAGGTCATACGAGTTACAAATAAGTTACAAAAGTTATATTATAGGATGTTTTTAACGTTTGTAATAGATGTCTTTTATAATAATTCCAATTTAATGAATCATTAGTAATAATAAAACAAAATGATTCGATAGGTTTCATCTAATTATGGAGAATTATATCACGTTCTATATACAACTGATGTCTGTATTATATAGAACTGCATTTTGACATATTAGTTTAATATCTAACAAATATTGCATATTACAAACACTAGCCAATACGAACGAGTATGGTTATCCGAAAGTTTCATTTAAAAAATGTATCTCAATCTGAAGTAGAGTTGCTTTCCTTATCATCAGGATTATCGTACCAATTCATCATTTCCATGAATTCGTTATCTATTTCTTCTATTCTCTCTACGGTTCTTTCTATTTCTATAATACGAGAAGCAACATACGTACTCTCTTTATAAGATTTGGGACAAGTACATTTTAGTTCAGATTGCTCTCTAACTAGTTCACGTCTTTTGGTTCTAATGAATTCAAGGAATGCTTCTACTTCTTCGAATAATCTTTCATCGGCACGTTGTATAATAGAGTATCTGATAACATCTTTCAGTAATAATTGGTATTCCTGCTCTAGTATACATCTGAAAGATTGGGTTGTAGTATATAGCATATAAAGTGTTTAGTGATATACTATATATCCAATTACTAATGCTTGCATAATCTAATCAGGTCATATAACTTTTTTAGCTCTAAATATGAATCAATTATTTTAAAATCATCAGACAGTCCTTTCTGTAAAATACCAGCTTCTATTAAAAAACCAGCCGTATCTTCCCAAAAGATGTTTATAGTAGGTGATAATTTAAAAGGAGATAATTTTAGTTGCTTATATCCATAGAGCGTATCAGATACTACGAAATAAAGGCAGCCATCTATTTTGTGATCGTAGAATATTAGGTCAGAATGGACTAATTTAATTAGTTTTTTTTCTACAGATTCTCTTCCTGGACTTCTCAATAGTGTAATATTTGCCATTTTTGTAAATTATGTGAGTTCGTACTCAGCTATTATACGGGATAATTTGGATTCTAGCAAGGGTGAATGGGTGGAATGGGTATTTTTTTTAGATGATGCCGTTTACTGTCAGTACATTTTTATTATAAAATAACGCCTGTATAGAAACGTATGCATAACACGAATTTCTTAATCAACAAATAAAAAAGATGAAAGTTAGTAAAGAATTATTAGAAAGATTTCAAGAATTCAAAGTGAAAATTCTTACAGCAACAGGACGTTCGATATTGAACTCAACTATTCAATTTTTTTCAGCCAATAAAAAAGGTGAACCTTCTCCAGAGGCGAGTGGATTATTGATTACACTTGAAGACAGATTCTTTATGGTTACTGCTGCTCATGTTATCGCTGAAAATTATAATGACTTGTTCATTATTCTGCGAGATAAAGAACTACGACTAGGTGGAAAATTACATTATACTCCTTTACCTGAAAGCGGTAAACGAGAGGATGATAAACTTGACATCGCTATAATGGAATTAGAAGATTCTGTTGTTGCAGACCTTATTCAATCTTATCGTTTTATTGGGCTTGACAATATTGAAATTGATCATAAAGTAGAAGAATTCCAACCTTATTTGTCTGTTGGTTATCCTATAACGAAAACAAAAATTGTCTGGGGAAAAGCAGAAATATCATCCGAACCATTTCTTTATCAAACAGAACCAGACATTACTTTTGATTATAAAGAATCTGGATTTAGTCCGCAAACTCATATTGCTGTAAAATTTGATGGTAAGGTTACTTCTTCAAATAACCCTATAGTCCATAAAGCACCTAAAATGAATGGGGTAAGTGGGAGTGGCATATGGTATTTAAAAGACTTTGGTACTCCAAAGACATTAAAAAGCAAACAACTGATTGGAATTGTAATTGAAAAAATTAATAAACCAAATAATCAAGTATTAGTTGCTACAAGAATTGATTTCATAACAGAATTTATAAAACAAAAATTTGATATAGAATTCCCAAAACCTAAGAAGTTGAAAGTAAATATAAAATAATTAGTTGCTAATGTAGAATATGAGAAGTATCTCAAGGGAAGCTAACGCCTATATTCGATAGACTCTCTCCTACCAAAAATACCATCTTCCTTATACCCGTCTCTGGATCTGATATTTCAAACTCTGCTATCAATTCATTTACTTCTTTTATGAACGTGCGGACATAACCTATATCCACGCAGATATTATCCGCTAATTTCGATGAAGAGATAAAAGAGTTTATTAGGTCTGTGATTTGATGCATAAAAATGAAATAGCTATGTCATTATTAGTAGATCAATACAGTTTGTTAATGGTGGTATGAAATGTTGTGTATAAGAATAGTTTCTAAACTTTAGAGTTTTGACTATATTTGTATTAATAGTTGTTTATACGAATAATCTAATCTTAAAATAAATGTACTTAATTTAAAAAACGAATGTGTAATGAAATTTAACTTCTATGACTTAGGACAATTAAAGAGAGGAGAAATTATTGAGGTAACTTTGCAAGGAAATGCTGCTAATGTTCGGCTTATGGATTATTCAAACCTACAGAATTATAAAAATGGACGAAAACATCGGTATTATGGAGGACTAGCTAAAAGCTCTCCTGTTAGACTGCAAGTTCCAAATTCAGGTAGATGGTATGTTACAATCGATATGCAAGGACTAAAAGGAACTGTTCGAACATCTATAAGAACTTTACCAAGTCCCATCTCAGAAATTCGTCAACCAGCATTATCGACAATCCCTTCTCTTGTACAGGACAAAAATAAACCCCCTGAATATAATTATGAAGAAAGGGAATATGATGTTTTTATTTCGCACGCATCTGAAGACAAAGACATGGTAGTCAGACCTTTGGCAATTGCACTAAGAGAAGAAGGTCTTAAAGTGTGGTTTGATGAATTTGAATTGAGAATAGGAGATTCGTTAAGGAGGAAAATAGACAAAGGGCTTGCAAATAGCAGATTCGGAATTGTTGTGTTATCAAAAGATTTTATACGTAAAGGATGGACAAATTATGAACTTGATGGAATTATAACAAAATCAGTCACTAATGAACAAATAATGCTACCAATTTGGCATAATATAACAAAGAGAGAAGTTGTTGATTATAGTCCTTCTCTAGCTGATAAACTTGCAAGAAACACAGCCACTTACACTGTAGAGGAAATTGCAATCGAAATTGCTCAAGTAATTAATGAAAAATAAAAAACATTTTACTCACCATTGACCTCCCTACTGATACTAGTCTCTGGGCAACTATCCAATTACTGCCACTCATACAAAGATATTTATGCTGAAAGAAATTATCCAACTTAAATTCGCTTAATTAAATCCGAATTATATTCTATTTTGGAATATCCGATACAATTTTACCCATGTTTGCAAAAGCTTCTTCTTTAACTTTCTCATCCCAATAGTTTTGTATATCTAAATTAACTTTCATTACTTTAATGTTAGAGTTCTTATTATCCCTTGCCAAGTCTTCCCATACTTTCACATGGTCTTTATTTAAGTAACCTGACCATGTAGTCCAATACAATAGAATATAAAAATCGGCTTCTTCTAATTGAGGAACATTTTTACCATCTAATGTTCTTAGTTTTTCTAGTTTCTCAGACAAAGAAGACTTACCTGTTTTATTATAACTTTTACTCTTAGTTAAATTCGGAATGAATTGAAATAAATTTGCATTACAAGAGGTGTCGGTTTCTCTATATTCAATATAATTCCCATCTTTATCAAAAATATCACAATCTGGTATACCTGCTTCAGATATTACAGTATAATAGTCTTCACCATTGACCGTAAGTATATTCTTGGTATCTAATCCATATTCATTCGCAGATTCTAAAATAGATTGCTCATTTTCAATTTTAGGGTCATTTAGACCATAAAGGCTTAGGATTATGTTTTCAAAATTTAAGTAGACAATAAGTCCTGCTATTAGAAACAGGGAGAAGAACATTAACAGTTTATGAGATTTTATATATTTTAACAATTGCAGCTCCTTTGATTTTGTTTACATTGCTATCTATTCAAACAGATTTATTTATGGACGTCATACGTTAAGAATTAAATAAAGTTATCTGGAATTTCGAATATCTCTGTATATTACTGTTGTACTCTTATTCATGTCCTTCTTCTACTCAATCACCCACCATAAACCTCCCGACTATAGAAGTCTCTGGGTCAACTATTAGCACCTTGTCATTTGTCAGCTCATTCAAATTGTAATGTATCAGACCTATATTTTAACGTAGTCCAAACTGTATTTTTCTTATAAATTGTTTAACCTTATCCTCATCTATTTGATTGTCTATAGTATGCAAATCGGCAAGATAATTCATACCCAAATATTCAGCCGTTTTTTTAAAGGGAATCCAGAAATCTTCACCTAAATTATCGCCAGCAGATGATGAAACAACACACATATTCATATTTTTAAATCTATTTTCTTCCCTGCCATCCATTATATCTGTTATTCTATCAAAAAACACCTTCATTATACCACTCATTGAATACCAATATACTGGTGTAACAAAGACTATAACCTTGTATTTATTGATTATACAATTCATCAAAGGAAGGAAATCATCGTTTTTATTTGTTTGTTCATAATCATAGTATGAAATAATATAATCATTTAAGTCAATAAAATCCCAATCTGTCATAGAAATCAATTTAGTTGCAATTTCATTGGTATGTCCATCATTTCTAGAACTACCCTTTAAAACTAGAACATTCTTACTATCACCCACCGTACACCTCCCTCCCTATCTTCGTATCTGGGTCAACTACCAAAACCTCATCGTAAGTCAAATCAAATAGATTATAAAACTTCAAATCAATTTCGTTGTTGGTTTTATCTATCTTAGATTTAAGAGCTTGGGCTATCATAATTCATCTTCGTCCAAATTGTAAAATTTATCTTTTAGTAACTTTGCAAGTTTTGGGTCAGAGATTTCAAGCTCTGCTATCAATTCATTTACTTCTTTCATAAAAGTTCTTACCTTCTCAATATCCTCGCATATACCATCTGTTATTTTCTCCAATTCATCATCATTATAAATAATCTTTAATTCTGGATTATTAGATAGTAGTATTTCTTTTGCTTCATCTTTACTTACCATTTCTATTCTGTATTCTTCTGAAAAGAATTCTTTTACTCCACCACAACCACACTCTTCGTAATTGCGTCATAAGGAGTAATCAGTCTTACTTGGTACAACCCACTAGGTATAGAAAGAGTGTTGATTTGCATCTGCTTCGATTTTGTAGATTGTGTCCACTCATCAGTGTATATCACACGTCCATCAGTAGCAACTAACTCTAACTTCATTGTTCCTTGTACACCTGTGGAAATGTCTATGTTCAACTGTTCACTTGCTGGGTTTGGAGATATGTCTAATGTTGTTGGGTCGAAAGCAGTTATGTTACGCAATGGGAACACACATACTGAATCTATGTAAATCTTACCTGGGCGTTCTATCACTTCTATGTAAGGATTAGTGAATGTATAGCTTGGGAATGTGATGTCGTATTCTAATGCACTTGATAATAGTATCGTACCAGTTAGGTTATGAATGTTTGTTCTATTCTTGTTGATAGGTTGATTTTGATTTATAGTATAACTATCATTTGTAAAGAAAGCAGTTCTATCAATATCTGTAGTTATTGAGTATTCCTGAATTGGTAAATCAGATTCACATTCAAGGTAAACAGGTATAGTTTCAGTCTGTCCAATTTGGGTGTATATGTCGTCTGTGCTGATAGTTGTTCTTGCATATACTCTTGCGGTAATAGGTATAGTAATTACAGTGTCGCAAGGGTCTGTTATGCTAATATCAATGCTGTTGTTGAATGGCCCTAGTTGAGTTGGTACAAAATCATAGTTGTATGGATATGATTGTCCATTTGCGATTACTTGTCCATTAGCTAAAGTAATATTAAATCCACTATTGTTAGTGATTGTTGTATTATCTGATTTGGTTTCAGTAATATATACCTTCCCAAAATCTATATTTCCTTTACTTATGTCGAAGTTCAGTTCGTATTTATCTACCTTGTGTGTTTCAGTTGCTGTACATCCGTTTGTATCTGTAACGGTTAGTGTATATGTTCCTGCTTCCGTAACTTCTATTTCTTTGGTGATTTCATTTGTTGACCAAAGGTATTCTGCGAAGTCTTCGCTAGAAGATAGTGATGCCGTTACATTATTACAGATGATACTCTCACCTTGTATATCAAACGTTGGTGTTGGGCTTTCTTTCACTGTAAACTCGGCTTTACCAACACATCCAGCCTTGCTAACAGTAACGGTATATGTTCCTGCTTGGTTAACAACTATTACTGGTGTTGATTCGCCATTGCTCCATTTGTATGTGTAGCTAGGGTCGTTGGGTAGTACTTCTAATGTTGCAGATTCACCAGAACAGATGTTGCTACCTTTGATCGTAGGTTGTAAATTATCTTCTACTTTGATTGCTATCTCTGTGCTGTCTATACAGCCTGTTCTTGTATCGGTTATAATGAGTTTATAATTACCACTTACGCTAACATAGATGCTCTTTGTTGTAGCTCCTGTGTTCCACTCGTATCTATAATAAGGTACATCGTATTTTGATTCTATCAATGTAGAATCTCCATTGCATATAGTAGTTGGTGTAGGTTTAAGTTCTACATTTACTTTCGGATGGTCTTTCACTTCTATTGTTCTTGATACCGTACATCCCTCTTCTGTTTTAACAGTAAGCGTATATCTTGCTGGGTTGGTTACTGTAATTGACTTTGTTGTTTCTCCATTAGACCACTTGTATTCTGGATATTCATCTGTGCTAGATAACGTAACAGATTCTCCTTTACATTTGATAGTATCGCCCTCGATTGCTAATACATAGTCCTTACCAAATCCAACATTCAGCTCTACATAAGCTTCACAACCAACATCATTAGTAACTGTTACTCCATACATTCCACTTTTTGTAACACTAATATAATCAGTAGTATCACC
>JAGXGG010000086.1 GCA_024636855.1 Ignavibacteriota bacterium
ACCCGCGTTCAAATAATCTATTTTAATACTCTGTTCCATCTGAGGAGCTAGGTCTTTATTTGATAATATTTCCTTACCATTTAGGTCTAGTATTTCTATTGAATTAATCATCTTGTCATAGCTGATATTAATCTCTTCTTTCGCTGGGTTAGGGTAGATGCTAAGGTTTTGGTCTTCGGTTTCAATGTTAGATGTTACTGCAAACCATCCAATAAAGCCACTGTACTCCACGCAACTAAATAAATCTAGTCTTTTTTCAACAGTATCAATATTAACATATTCATCGAAATGAATTAAAAATGATCGTGTCCACAAATTTGAAGTATCTGGAAAATTGGGGAATTTTTCTCTAAATCTAAAATTGCCAAATTCAGTTTCTAAAGCTTGGAAATCACTTATTGCTTGTGTATATATAGTATCTATTTCGCTTAAAGTATATTCGACAACGGAGTCCTCTGGAAATACTCCTGTTCTCGGAATTATATTATAGTTGAAGTTGGCGGTAAAGAATCTTTTTCCATAAAATTCCGTGTATGTGCTTGATTCTTTACAACTATCTACTCGAACATCATCAGGATTCGAGAAAGTCGAATCTTCTGGTACATCAAACGTTTTTAGACAGCTGTCTGGTGGAGGATAAGAATGGGCTGTAAATGCAAACAGTACCAAAAGTGAAAATAGTAGAACCCGTTTCATAAGAAATCCACAAAAAATTAGTAATACTGCTTTTTTTGTAATCAAAAAGACATATTAGTCTATAAACACACAAACCAATCAAAAGTTACACACGTATAGATAGTTTACAAATCTATACATTAGCTCGTATTTGCGAACTATTGATTAAATTGCTTTTTTTGATTCCAACAAGCTAAGATCTACTTATTGAATATTAAATCATATATAGAAAAACACCCATTTTCGATAGTCATTGTTTTCTTCATTTTTATATACATTTGGCAGCCATTTTTCGCTGGTATGTATTCTGATGATTGGGTGTTTTTGATAAGCTATTTCACTGAAACTCCGCATATATCTGCACCATTTTCGCTGGATAGATTGACCCATTTCATGACAGTATATGCCAATAGACCTATGTCGGGCATTATGTTCTATTTAGTGAACTCTATTTGTGGGCATAATATAGCTTTGGTGCAAACATTTATGCTCAGTTGGATACTCACAGCTCTGTACACTTATTACTTGTTTGCAAGTGAGTTCTTGGAGTTTCTTTCTATCAAAAAAGCGAGTATTGTAGCTGCAATTACAGCACTTATTTGGCTCGTTTCGCCTTGGACTTTGGGGGTAACGGCATGGTTTTCTAGCTCAATTAATCTGATTTCTTTCATATTCTTTTCGCTAACATTATACTATCTTTTTCGAGGGTTAAGATTGGGCAAACATAGCTATGCAAAAGTGGGATTGTATTACCTGCTTTCTGTGCTTACTTATGAGAGCTTTTTCTTCCAGTACTTCATATTTATAGCTATAGCTTGGCTCTACATAAAAGAGAAAAGAATTGACAAAAAAGTGCTAATTAATCATAGCATAATACTCTCAGTTATAGTCGTGCTGACAGTGGTTTGGAACAGATTAGCTCCAACTATATTTGACGCTGTTATCAATAAAGTAATAAACCCTTATTTCTTGCAAACACTTGTAGTAAATATAGTCTCTTTCCCTTATCTGCTAATAGCTAGTTTTGGGATGTTCGAGTTATTAGCTTTGGTCTTTTTAGTTCCGACTTTTATCTATTTATTTATTAAGCTGAAGAAAAAATCGGGTAGCTATAAACAGCTCTTCCGAACGAAAAGATTCGCTATTATTCTACTATTAGTGTCAGGTATATTCGCGGGATTTTTCTTGTACTCAGCTGCCGGTTATACTATGTGGGGCATGGGTTCTCGGAGCAGAACTATGTTTGTAGCCTCGTTCTATATACCACTGATTGTAGTGATAATAGGAGAAAGAATAGCTCAGCTAAACAGTATAAATACTAGTATAAAGAAAAGAATTGCGATTGCTATTTTCACGCTTTCATTTGCTGCACTGTTAGTGAATAAATTTGATTGGATAGAAGCAGAGAGAATACAAAAAGACGTGATAGAGAAATTCCCAGCTGAGCTAGTTTCTCATCTCGACACTAACGATATGGTCGTAGTAGTGGCTCCTTACCGCTACCAATGGATTTCTCAATTCGATGCACCTTGGTCTATCAAAAACCAAATGCGTTACGGCAAATCATTCTATGATGGAGGTGAATTAGTACGAGCTACTGATGCCAAATTCGTAGTAGGTAGAGGTGTAGTACATCCTGTAAGTGGTCAACATTACCAAATATATTGGGATGGTGAATTGCTCTATCAAGGATATGGTCTGGAAGAGGAAGCAAAGAAGATAGACAAGAATTTCTTCTATAATAGAGCCGAGAGTTTCACAGCAAAGCGTCTTTTTATATGGAATTACTATGACGGTTCACTAAAGCAGATAACAGAGCCACAAGTATTCGAATACGCACCGTACTATAACTACGACTATTGGGTAACGTGGGTATATCACAATTGGGTACTATAAATCAGGTAATACTATGCTAGAAGTAAAAAAACTAAACGAAATCTTTTCTCAGATAAATGAGTATTGGCAACCCCACATAGTCGGCGAGCTAAACGGTCAGCATATAAAGGCAGCGAAGTTTAAAGGGCAATTTCCGATGCACAAGCACGATAACGAAGATGAGATGTTCCTAGTTATCAGTGGACAGATACAAATCGAATTTGCTGACTATACTAAGACTATCAATGAGGGCGAATTCATAGTAATCCCCAAAGGAGTTGAACATAGCCCAATCGCAACAGAGGAAGCTCATGTACTACTATTCGAACCAGTTAGCACTCTAAACACAGGCAACACAGAAAACGAATACACACACCGAGATTTGAAGAAGTTGTAGCTAACTAATAATTTGTGAAATAGAAAATATTTTCATAATTTAATCTTACACAATTTCATCATTAATAAGGGGTTAATCATAATGGAAGATGTTCAACAAGTTTATAGTCGTGTAGAAGATACTAGTGTAATGAGTATCAAAGATTGGGTGATAACACTTATCATCACTGCAATTCCTCTAGTCGGGATAGTAATGCTATTCGTATGGGCATTTGGTTCAGATGCCAATTTAAACAAACGGAATTGGGCGAAGGCCGCTTTGATAACAGCCGCAATTTTTGCAGTACTATACTTTGTAGTATTCATATTGTTTATGGGTCTTATTTTCTCAGGTGGTTCTGAAATATCAGAAGGTTTACGAGAACTAGAGAATATGAATTAGAAGATTCGAGCAAACATTATAAAAAAAAGGCAGCTGTTAATGGACTGAACCCCAAAAGTTGGACGGTTAATTAAAAATTTAATTTGTATAATGAGCTCGATATTCTATCGGGCTCATTCCTTTTAATGCTGAAGAAATTCTATTATTATTATAATAATAAATATATTCATTTATATCTTTTTTTAACTCTTCAATAGATTTGTACTTTCTAAGATAATAAAGTTCTGACTTCAAAGCACCAAAGAAGTTTTCTATTACTGCATTATCAAGACAGTTTCCTTTTCTTGACATACTCTGTTTTATATTGTTTTGTTTTAGTATCTTTTGATACGAAGACATCTGGTATTGCCATCCTTGATCTGAGTGTATCAGTAAATCCTTTTGCTTAGGTAATGTTTTAAATGCTTTATTCAACATATTAAATACTTGTCTAAAATTGGGACTTTCCGATAGCTCGTAGCTAATTATTTCTCTGTTATAAAGATCCATTATTGGTGATAGATAGAGCTTTTTACCAGACACTTTAAATTCAGTAATATCAGTTACCCATTTTTCATACATATTGACTGCTTTAAAGTCTCTTGAAAGTATGTTGGGTGCTATCTTACCTTGCTGCCCCTTGTATGATTTATACTTCTTTACTCTAATAAGAGACTTTAAACCTAATCCAATCATAAGATTCCTTACGGTTTTATGATTAATTAAATGTCCAATTTTTCTAAGTTCTGTTGTTATTCTTCTGTAACCGTATCTTCCAAAATGTTTATTATATATCTCTTGTATTTCGTGCTTAATATGTTGATACTTATCTACTCCATTAAGAGCTTTTAAATGGTAGTAAAAACTGCTTCGTGCCATTGTTGTATGCTGTAATAATAATGATAGTTGATAATCTTGCCTTAGCTCTTTAATGGCTATTGATTTTTCTTTCTTGCTTGAGCTAAGGCATGCAACTTTTTTAGCAAAGCAAGCTCTGCTCTTAAAGATTCGTTCTCTAATAACAGTTCTTCTTCTCTAGTTAGTGGCTTCTTATTGTATTTTCTTTGTGTCTGTTTCTTCATAGTTTTAGGTCTTCCTCTTGATTCAGTAAACAACTCCATTGCACCTTTCTGTTGATAAATACGATACCAGTTTGTTACTGTAGCAGTACTTGGTACATTATATCTTAAAGTTGCTTCTCGTAAAGATAAGCCTTCTTCGTCGATACTATGAATAACACTTAACTTGAAGTCATTAGAATAAATCGTATTTTTAACTCGTGGTTCTAATCCAGATATACCGTACAGCTTATAATAACTAATCCATTTTCTTAAATCAGTTCTATTAATAGCTAAATTATCACAAACTTTAGTAATACTCAAATTGTTTTTTAATACACTTTCTACCGCTTTTAACTTAAAGTTAGTTGTGTATTTATTTTCTCTTGACATAAAAATGCCCCCAAATTATGTCTAACTTTTTGGGGGCAGTTCATAAAGCTGCCTTTTGTATTTTTATTTCTAGTTAAAATGCTTTTTCAAGGCCTTTATAGATTTATGTATATTCTTTTCTATATCTTTCCAGTTATCTTCTGTAGGCTTGATTATAACTCCATCCTTAACGAATAAAAGCTCTGGAATAATGTCTAAGTCAATATGGTTAACTACATCATCATTCAACTCAAGCATTGGGTCAAACTTTAGAGATATATTTTCAGTCTTCTTACTTTTGAATTCGAATGAGAATTTCTCTCCATCTTCATAATAGAAACCATCTATTAGAAAAGTATATTTATCATCAGTAGCAAACTCTCCGAATAGAGTATCGCCAACATACATCACTCTTTCAGATTCAGGGAATTTATGAATTTCGAATTTGATCTTATCATAATCGCCCACCGGTACAGTATTTTCCGATAGATAGTAGAAGCTACCTGTAGAATCAGCTTTTAATACATAGGGTCCAGTCTTAAAAGACTCATGTTTATCATCATTATCATTATAACCATGTAATTTGATTGACGATATCAGAACTCTGAAATTTGTCACAACCAAAGAATCAACTCCATGCTCCAGAAAACCACTCACATTAGAAGAGTATACACTTCTATTGTTCATCGAAGAAACGACTTGTACTTGTGCCATCCCATCTGGGGAAGTTGTGTCATCTTGACAAGCGATTATCGAAACTAGCAAAATCAATAACAATACTTTTTTTATCATAATATATTCCAGTTAATTTGTTTTACATACACTCTATATACGTTTGTATATACATTATGGATTTTTTACAATAAAAGGAGAATCAAAATGATCCTCCTTTTATTCTGTAAATTTTACATATATACTATTTAATAGTTATTAACTACCTAGATAGCAGTCACTTATCTAATCAATATATTTTTCCTTTACCGTCTTAGATATATCAGGAGAAGCACCACTGATTTCAGATTGCGAATGATTGGCTATTTGATATGGGAAGCCCCAATAGACAAGTTTATCATTTTGAAATAGAAAGACATAATAAGAAGATTCACGATAAGCTGCTCGTTCAGTAACTAAGTATTTTATATTGTTGCTTGTATATATATCTTTTTCTATCTCATCGTTAATCAAGGCTATACCATAACCGAAATCTTCACTTTCTATAACATTTTTCAATTCATCGATTTTCATTCCTTTATGAATATGTGCTAATTCCTCATAGAAGAAATGCGAAGAGCAACTAGTTAAAAGTAAAATTATTGTTATTATCATTATTTGTTCTGAAACTTTCAATTCATAACCTCCTCTTCTGCTTGTGTAAAATCAATCAACTCAGTAAGTAATTTTCTATTATGGTTTATTTTTGCTTCATATCCATACCCAGAAAAAACATAATTTTGCCCATCGAAAATAAGATAAAAATTAGTTTTTGTTTCAAACTTATTGGTTTTGGTGTCGGTACTAGTACCTTGATAAACACTTCTACCATTATAATCAGTGCTATATCTTGAGCCTGAATTGACTTGATAAGTCTCTTTCTTAGCTGATGTAACTCTTTTTAAAATAATAATAGTATAATCTTTATTTTTTACTTTAGTTTTGACAACATCTTCATCACTATCGAATAAATCACTAAATAACTCTTTAGCTTTATCTAAAGTTAGTTTAGTACTGATCATTGACAATTCATCTGAGGTCACTACTGAAGAGCCACAAGATGAAAGAAATAAAGCAGCAATTATAATTATTATATATTTCATAACTCCTCATCAGTAGTTCTTATTAATTTTGCTAATTTTAATCCAAGTGTATTAATCTTTTCATCATCATCTTTTAGAAAATCCTCAGGTAGACCAAAGAAAATAAGTTTATCATTTTCAAACAGATAAGCAACATAAGAATAAATTGAAATCTTCGAATAGCCGTTATCTGACGAAATGTAGAGTGGTAATATATACATCAAAACACGATATTCTTTATCTCCAGAAACATCATTCAGTATATTATTCGAAAGGTAATCAATATGAAAAGTTCCATTTTCTATTTCATATTTGGAGTATGGATCTCCAATATTAGAGCCACTCATTAAATTATAACTCATATACTTCTCTGTACCACATGACACAAATAGAATTGGTATGAGTAATAAGAATAATTTTTTTGTCAAGGTTTCCTCCAGTTTAACAATAATTTGTATTTAATTTATGAAATAATATGATTTCCTAAAAACCTATTCTAGAATTAGTTTATTTTATTTAATTGCAGTATATTGTATTAGTTTATTAACATTAACTAACCGGAGAGTTTTATGAAAAAAGTATTAAGTATTTCAATTTTATTTTTTGTGCTGCTATTAGCTAGCTGTAGCGATGATGATTCGACAAATCCAAGCACAGAAAACAATCCACTTACTAAAGAAGGGTTTCAATATAAAATCGGTGGAGCTCCTTTCGTTTCTATAGATTGTAATGTATTATCCCATACTCCTGTTCGTGACTATTTCACTATTGTATCACCAAATTCTACAGGGATACAATTGCGAACTTTACCGGACGAAGTAGGCACTTATCAAAACACAGTCGGTGATAACGAATTCAGAAGATTCAATGTCTGGTTCAAAAGTGGTGCTAAAACATATTATGCAGACAACGATAGAGGAAATGCTAAAATTACTCTAACTGAAGTAGGTAAAATGGGTGAAAATGGTGCCTATAATGGAGTAGTAAAAGGTTCTTTTAGTGGTACTTTTGTAGCTGATGATAAAACTGAAATAGTAGTAACTGACGGATATTTTTGGGCAGTTCAGCCAAATATAGAATAATAGATACTATTTTTTAATCTTTAGAATTTATCCAGTTGTAAAACCATTATTTACAGCTGGATTTTTTTATCTAATAATACTTATAGTCTGAGCGTAGCTATTTGTGTTAGTAGTTATCTCTATTATATAGCTACCTGAATCGACTTCGCTCACATCTATACTACCATAATTCTGTACTACAGGCTCAGTACTTACTATTCGTTTACCCATAATATCATATATTATAACTGAATGGTTTGATTTGGATTCTGGTAGATTATAGTAGATTATATCGCTACTAGGATTAGGATAGATTTCGATTTTTGGGTTTATATAACTTTCTGAATTCGAAGTACCACCACCTATTCCAACATTATCTAATATCACGCCATTCGTATCTACTACAGTTATATTAAATTTGTCTTTGGTTAAGGAAATCCGACCATAATTAAACTTAGAAATAGATTTAATTAACCCTTCCCCTGTTCCGCTAACTGGGTGCAATTCTGAACCACCCCCACCAAAAGTGAAATGGTTCACACCATTAACTTCGCAATGAGCATAGAAGTGATTATGTCCCGAAAATACAAGCTTTATTCCATATTGCTCACATAAAGGTTGAAGATATTTTTGGGCATTTTCATTATTAGGTCTTTTCCCTAAATCAGAATAAGCTGGCTCATGGAATAAGAGTATTTTCCATCTTTTTGCGCTGCTTATAATATCATTTTTTAACCAATTATACTGAGGCGAATCAACAGAGTAATCTACATACTGATCAACCACTGATACATGTGCAAATCCGTAATCAAACGAATAGTAGCTTTTCCCTGTTTCTACGTAGGGGTATCTATAGTATTTATTGAACTGAATAGCTTCACTTTCATGATTGCCTCTTGTTCCCATTATTGGAATAATTGACAATAATCGTTTAGTAAAAACATACTCCGAGTTAAAGTGCTCCTTGTCCCATGTTATTTCTTCATCATCCGAATTCCAATCACCACAATGTAGTATCATTGTTTGCCATATTGGATTTTCCTCTATAAAGTTATTAATACTCCTTGCTATTTTATTATAATTAACAAGTAGAGTACGTGTATCACCATATACAAACATCCTAGTAGTATCATCACCTGCACCATCTCCAGACATAAATGTACCAGAGTGGAATGTTTCATTTTCCTTTATTCTATAATAATACTTTTGGTTAGGTATCAGCTTGTTGATCGTGAATCTATGAATGTGACCATTTTCACCAGGTACTATTTCTTTAGTATTAGCAGTTCCATCAGAATAAGATACATCGCGTCCCCAATCAATTGTACATTCGGTTTCATTTCTAAGTTGCCATAGTACAGACATTCTAGTGTCACTATTAGGATATATAAGATATGGTCCTTTTCGCATTTCCGCATTGAGTAAAGCACCACTCATGAGAATCAGGGTTAGGATATAGTACTTCATAATACTATTATTTGCTATAATTTGGTAAGTCATAGAATTAATATACCAAAATAAATCCTAATTGAAAATAATTCTATATCGGTTTTACTCTTACTCCTAAGAATAAAGTTCTTGGTAAACTAGGACCATAAATATAATTACTATCACGGTTTTTATTTATATCAAAATCTTGTTGGTAGGCATCGAATATATTCTTGACTCCTCCAAATAACTCTAACCCAGTTTCTATATCATTCAATTCAATAGTATGCCCGATTCTCATTCCCATATCAATAAACGTTGGTGATATGAAATACTCATCATTAAGCTGACCTGTATTTTCTCCACCGAAATGAGCTAGTTCCATAGTACCTGTGTAAGTCATGTTTGCACTGATATTCCAATACTTACTAGGGTTGTATGTCAGAGTAGCATATCCGTAATCATTAGGTGTACGAAGAAATTCACGTTTATTTGGTAATCCTTTTATGTTTTCTATTGCTTCGTCGAATAGACTAGATTGTATAGTAAAGCCAGCATCTAGTTCTAGTATATAATCAAAATTTGCTCTTGCTTCTATAGTTATTCCTTTTACAGTTGCACCACTTCCGTTTCTCTTTTCGAATCTTTGACCATATTCATCTTCACCAAGTGGGAATTGGTAAAACGCATCATCGAGTGTTGTATAGAAACCTTCGAGAGTGAACCCAGCTATGAAATGCTCAGTCGCCTTATCATAGTTGACAGATGCAGTGAAACTATTCGAGCGTTCCTCTTTCAGATTATCAGATAGTGATATACGCGATACACCTCCTCCAGCGAAGGCAATATGCAAATCAGTATCGAAGGCCTGTGGTGCTCGGAAGCCGGTACCCCAACCCAATCTAAATTGTGTTGTGCCTTGCCATTTATAAAGTAAAGAAACCCTAGGGCTCAATATAGCTCTATCAACTAGGTTATGTTTGTCTAATCTAACTCCAGTTAGTATGTTGAACTCGGGTACTAGGCTCCAATCGTATTGGAGAAATGCACCGATATCTCTAGTAGTTTGATCTATTTTATATTTGTAAGACTCTATTTCGTCATAAACATCATCTATTATGTACTCTGCACCAATGCTTAGTATAGCGTTCCCATATATAAAATCATCTAATCTATTATTAAGTTGAAATCCTGCTTGATGGGTTATTACATCTGAAATACCGTAAGGTGCATTTGATAAGAAATCATTTAACATTATACTGTCATCTGGCATTATACCCGTGTAGTGATCTCTATCAGTTTTCTGTCCACCATAGTATATTGCAAGAGTGTTTTTATAATTATTGAAATCTAATTGATAGTCTAAGCTACCCATGAATACGTTATGTGTACGCTCCTCAGATTGCTGAGACAGATATGCTGGTCCTTCTACCATCTCTCCACCGTAACGATATTCGTATATGCTACTCAAGCTAAGTGATAGTTTTTGCTCATTTGTAAACTGGTAAAAAAGATTAGTACCGAACGAATTGTCTTTTAATTCTGGTAGTTCGGAGAAGTTATCGCCATTAGCATCATACGCACCTCGAACTCTATTACTAACAAAGAAAGTAGCACCAGCTGTCTCATTATCATTTATAACAGTGGCATTAGCAGATATGATATTATCCATCACGCTTCCTCTTATACTTTGAAGTGTATTGGTTACATTGTAAGTATTCTCACTCGGAATTTTGGTTATCACATTAACAGTACCACCAATAGCACTAGAGCCATAGAGTGCAGAAACTCCCCCTCTAACAACTTCTATCCTTTCAATCATGTTCACTGGTATTTGTTCTAGACCGTATAGTCCAGTTAGTGGGCTGAATATAGGGCGACTATTGACTAGTATCTGAGAGTAACCACCTTGCAACCCATTCATTCGAAGCTGAGTATAATTACATGTTTGACAATCGGTCTCCACTCTCAATCCAGGTTGATATTTAAGTCCCTCCGATAAGTTGATTGCTACTGCATGGTCTAATTCTTTGCTATCAATCAGATTAACTATTACTGGTGAATCAGTTCTTCTCTTAGCTGTACGTGTTCCAGTTACTACAATTTCATCTAATCTAATATTGCCTTCTTCTAATTCTATTCTTACTTCATTAACTCCCTCACTTATGTCTTGTATGAAGATAGTATCTTTGTATCCTAATGAGCTAATTTTGAATGACTTTTTACCTATTGGGATATCTTTGATTGTGAAACTTCCTTTCGGATTAGTGTAAGTACCGACTTTAGTTTCTAATAGATGCACTGTAGCTGAGATTATAGGCTCACCATCAGTCGCGGATATCACACGGCCTGAAATTGTTCCAGTCTTAGCTATTAGATTGAGATTACAAAATATAATTAATAAGATAAGTAATAATGGTGATTTAAACATTTAGTGATTTAACTATATATTAGATTATAAATTTACGCAATACAAACTTACATAATTATATTTATCTAACAAATAAAGTTAGCTATAACTAATAAATTAGAATTTGTAATTCCAATACAAGAAGTTATCACATCTTAAACTTTATATATAGATGAAAACAATATCAAATAAATAAATGAGTTTTTAAATTTTAACGGATTTAGGAATTAGTTTTTCTATACCTTTTATAACTAGATTTTCGTCAAAGATAACACTAGGGTAATAATTGAGTAATCTTTTCTGAATGATTTGTCCATAGCCACCAGTTACAAATACATCTGGGACTGAAGAGAATGAGGAATGATCTATAGTTGTTTTGATACCGCCAACAATTGCATTGAGTATTCCGTAGCGAATAGCATCATCAGTATTTTGTCCGAAATACCCTCGATTATTAAGCTCTTCGACAAGTGGTAGATTAGAAGTGAAATTATGCAAGGCTTTGCTCTGAGTAAAAAACCCAGGTAATATTACTCCTCCTAGACAAGTATTGTCTTCGTCTAGTAGATTGACTGTTACTGCAGTTCCACAGTCGATAGTTACTAAAGGTGAGTCTGTCAATCTTTGTACTGACAATAAGCTTAGCATCCTATCGGTGCCCATTCCCGTTATATTAGTAAAGTCTATTGGGCTTTTGAAATCGATTAGATTATGAGCATTTTCGATTATATCGATTTTACCCTTTAGGTTTTCTATTATAAATTTTTCAGCATCTTTATTGACCGAAGAATAGTAAAAGGAGCCCCAACTTCCTTTCTCGATAGAATTAAGAAATTTAGTCAAATCATCAGTAAAGTACTCATACGCAATTATAGAATCATGCGTTTTGAACTTTACTCTGCTATTACCAATGTCGGCTATAAGTGCCATATTAGAGTTCATATTTTATTGAATCTCCATTGTTGATAGATATAGACCCATTTTGATTACTGGCCAGAAGTGAACCATCTTTGTTTATACTATCAACTTTGAAATGTGAATTTTTGTCCACGAGTTCGATTGTTTTATCAATCAAATTTATTTTATCTTTCCAATTTTCGAATATAGTATTCTCATCTATTTCAAGTAATCTAATTAGACTATCTTTCAGAAGTTCGAGTACTTGGTCAATATCACAATTGATGCCAAGTTTTTTGAGCGAAGTTGCTTTATCTTCGAAATCGAAACCAAATTCCAACTGGTTCACATTGATACCAATCCCTAGTATAGATTCTTCGCAGATTTTACCTGAGTAGCTATGCTCCGAGAGAACACCTGATATTTTACGGTACTTCTCCCCATCACTCACATATACGTCATTCGGATATTTTATTTTTATCCTCGATGAATCTATGAAACTACTTAGAGCTTCCTCAACTGCTAAACAACCGATAATTTGATATAGAACTTTATTCTCGAGCGATTTTCTCTTTCGCTCATTGACACCATAAGTTAGATATACGTTCTTATGACTTTCGCCTTCCCATATCCTACCTTTGCGGCCTCTACCCTTATATTGATAGTCAGCCGAAACGAAAACACTATCATGATTCGTCAATAACTCCTTAGCAACATCATTTGTAGAATCAACTCTTTCGAAATGATAGTGTGTAATTTCCATCATAATTTATTAACGTATTGGCTTTTTTGTTTTAATATATTTAACTTGGAATATAATATTAGATTATCTTAAATTAGTAAAAATTACAGAAAATTAATAATTAAATGATATATTTTATCTCCGATTTGCACTTAGGTGTTTTAGAAAGAACAGAAGATAGAAAAAGAGAAGATCTTTTTTTATCTCTATTAGATAGAATCAAACCTGACTGTGAGAAACTCTATCTAGTTGGGGATGTATTCGACTATTGGTTTGACTACAAGACTGTAATACCTAAGAATTTCTATCGCACATTAGCAAAGTTGCGTGAGTTCACAGATGCAGGAATAGAGATAGAGTACCTAATGGGGAACCACGATTTCGGTCACCGTAGCTTTTTCAAAGATGAGTTAGGCATAGAGGTAATCTCCACCGACATAGAACGAGTACACAACGGCAAAAAGTTTTACATTTCGCACGGAGACGGAAAAGCAGATAATGACACTGGCTATCTAATATTACGCTCCTTACTCCGCAATAAAGTGGCGAATTTCATTTATAGAATTATCCATCCAGATATAGGAATTGGTTTAGCAAGTGGTAGCTCTAAGAAAAGCCGCTCCTATACAGACACCAAAGACTATGGCGAAAATGAGGGAATGGTAAAGTTCGCTAAAAAGAAAATAGACGAAGGTTTCGACTATGTAATAATGGGGCACCGACACAAGCGATTAGAGCTAAAGCATGGTAACGGCACTTACTTCAATCTCGGTGAATGGATACACGAACCCAGCTACGGCACTTTCGACGGCAAAGAGTTTAAGTTAGAGAGGGTTAAAAATACCTAACCTCAATATTCATCTTCATTTATTAAGAATGGAAGTCCTTCAAATCGAACTTCAACTGATATTTCATCTGGTATTGCTTTGGGACTATCATATATCAAATCCATACTACCATCACAATAATACGTTCTTATACCATCTTCACTAATTTCATTAATTTTTGTAATTGTCATAGGACCTGATACAATAAAATAAGGTAAATCAGACAAATTACCGTTACTATATGTTGCTCCCGATTTATCCGCATTATAAATGCCAGCTGCAAGAGTGTCAGCGGGGAAAGCGACATAAAAACTAAAACGCGGGGTTAGTGTATCTCTGTTAACTATATTGAATACTATGTAGTTCAATTGAGAATGAAAAATTGATGATACTGAGAAACTGTCAGGTTTAAAAGAATTAGTATTCAATGATTTAGTGATTATAGTTGTATCGGATCTTCCGTCATCAAATGTAGCTATTATCGTTAACTTAGTATCAGGTATATTATTTGTCTCATCAGTAGGGTCAGTAACACCATCATCACTACAAGCCATCATCACAAATGCCATTATCATTGCCAATAGGCTTAGTTTTAGTATTTTCATAATTTCCTTTATTATATATGTCATCACTCAATTTAATTAAAACTTTCACTAATAAAAAAAATAATTATGAAATAATAAAACAATAATATAATTTTGTCTTGGTAAAAATTATATTATTGTAAATGTCTAAAAACTTTAAGATTAGCATATCAGCATTACTAATTGCAATTAACTTATTAATAGCTTTTAGTTATACTTCTATTACTAACAATCTTGTTAATGAAGCTGATTCAAGTACAGTATTAAATAATTATGTCAATAATAATCCTACCCTTTTTGATGTAATTATTACTGATTACTCTTCTTTTAAAATCAGTAATGGTTTGGATAATTATTCCAAACAAAATAATTTATTACAGATACTTGCTTACATAGACATAGAGTTTAGTATAGACTCTATTACTTCCTTTATTTACAATCAAATCAAAAGTAATTTATCTCTCCAGAGAAAAACTAATATTATTTTCCCTTTCCACGATTATAGTTAATCAATTCTTTAAAATAAATATTTTAAGAAGCTTAGAAAATGTGGCTCTAGTAAAGTACTAGTAGCTATATTAATTACATATTGATCAACTAAAAAAAAACTGGAACAAAAAATGGAAATGAAAACATTAATCTTGGTGACTATTACCGTATTAGTAGTAGTGATACCTTTTGTATTTGTATATATTAAAAATCAAAAAAAGAATAATAAGACAAAATCAGTATTGACTAAATATGCTGATAGAGATAATAGTAAAATAGATGAGTCTGATACTCTTAGTAATATAGCTATTGGTATTGATTATGATCAGAAAAGATTATTCTTTATAAAGCATTATAAAAATCATGAATCAGAACAAATTATAAATCTGAATGATATAAAAAATGTAAAACTGATAAATGAAAAGAGATCTGTAAAAATTGGGAAGTCAAGCACTTTAGTTGTCGAGAAAATTGGAATTGTTTTGACAAATAACAAGCCAATTAATCAAGATTATACTCTTGAATTGTATAATGAAAACATTAACATGGTACTAAGTGGAGAAGTTCAATTAGCAAATAAATGGTTAACAATAATTGAAGGAGTTTTGAAGCAAAGTCAAAGTAAGACTTTAGTTACTCATTAATAGTTAAAAAATAACATAAAAAAAGCTCAGGAATAAATATTTCTGAGCTTTTCTATTTTCATAAAGCATTGAATTTTAATATTAGATAGGGAAGTTGAATATGTCATAATATCACACTGACATAAAAGATTTGGGCTAATAAACAAAAAGCCCCTAGCTATTATTAAAGGCTAAAGAAACACTCTCAATAAATAATTAAAATCCAGTGATTCCTTTTAGTATTTCCATATTTTCAAACTCCAATTTTACACTAACATTAGGGTTTTCATTATATTCATTTTCTAATTCCATATTCAAAGTTCCAGTAATATAGTAACTACCTACTAGTTCCGTTATAGCTATATATTGGACTTTTGTTATAACGAGGGTTATACTACTAGCACTATATGAATCAGACCCATATTGGCTGTTTCTGTAACTCCCAAAATTCTGGTCGTCAAAATCTGTAAAGTTATAAGTTCCCGCCTTTAACTCATTCAATACCGCCATTAAGTTCACACTAAACTCATCATCTGTGTCAACAATAATCATATTAAAAAGACCATTTGCGTTGACATAATATCCTTGTTGGCTATAGTTACTTGGGATAAATTCATCGCCCTTTCTCTCAATTACTCGTCTGTCTTGCTCTACCCCATCTACCGTAGTTACAATAGTTACTTTCCCATTAGGAGTATCAACCTCCTCATCAGGGTCCGTAGAACTATCGTCCCCACAAGCAACCATCATCATAGACAGTAAAAACACTAAAAAGCTAAGTTTTACTAACTTCATACTAATCTCCTATAGATTGTTAATTATATAGCACAATATAAGACAAATTAAATTATTAAAGTAAACTTTATTTCAGTGCAATTATAACTATTTCCCTTTCCTTCAGACCCAGGTGATTATCATTCTTTTCGATGAACTCCTTGACTTCTGTACTAAATCCTGCTTCTACTAATCTTGATTTTAATCCATCTGCCGAATAGATACGCAAGTGGTCATTCTGTCCGAAATGTTCTAATCTTCCTTCTGGGGTTGTTATACTATCGTCCTCGTATATATCCCCATCCTTGAAAGGGGTTTGAATAAAGCATACTCCTCCAGTTCTCAATACCCGATAGAGTTCACTCATTGCTTTTCTATCTTCTGGTATATGCTCCAATACGTGATAGCATATTATAATATCAAAGCTATTGTCCGGCTCATCTATGGCTTGTATGTCATGTCTTTTATCTGCTTCGAATTCATCTTCGTAATCTGTGGTGACGTAGTTTTTTAGATTGCTTTTTGCTATTCTATCACTCATACTTTTGGAAGGAGAAAAATGTAGTATTTCTTTACCCTCTATTTCAGATTCTATTAACTGCCAGAGTCGTCTAGTTCTTGGTAAGCTGCCACATTTGGGACAAAGCTTATTGCCATTGCTTAGCACTATGAATTTGCTCATAGTAAAGCCACACACATTGCATTCGTATTCATCTCCTCTATAGGAAATCGATACAACTTTACGTAATAACTTGTCGTTCTTCCTGATGAAAGAAGTTGGTACTATACTCTTTACTAGCTTTTTGATTGATTCGTACATTAGGTCAATTGTTTATTTTTTGTTGTTCAAATTAAAAAAAAATGACGATTGTTTTGAAGATTAAAAAGAAAGCTGTATATTTGTCGTAATAATTATGACAATTATACGTTAGGTAAGTATGGATTATGAAGTAAAAAATATAAAAAAAGTAGTCAGAGAATATAGCGATTCTTATACCTACATAGATGTAATAAGAGAAGGGCTAGCATTCAATAAGTTCGATGCCTTGACGGAATCCTTACCGCTATCAAATGCTGACTGGTCACAGTATCTGCACTTATCAGAGCGTACTTTACAACGATACAACAAAGAAAGCAAATCATTCGATATGCAACAAACAGAACGCATAATGCAAATTCTTATACTCTTCAATCTCGGGTTCGATGTATTCGGTAAACCAGAAAAGTTCTTCAATTGGTTAACTAAAGAAAACATCGCAATAGGTGGCAAAGCACCAAAAGACTTACTCGATAGTAGTTTCGGTATTGACCTCCTAAAAGACGAGTTGAACCGAATCCAATACGGCGTATTAGCGTGATTTGCTACCGATTGAGCAAGGCGGAGTTTGCCGATGATTTATCTGGTCATGGGGCTGAGCTGAGCGGTGGCAGATGGAACACCAAAGGAACGCCATTGCTCTATACTTGCGTGTCCCAATCGCTTTGTGTACTAGAAATTGCTGTTCGTTTATCTGTAATTGATATCCCGGATGACCTGAAGCTAATCACTCTAAAAGTAAGTGATAACATAATAGGAAAAGTGGGTGTAAATCAGCTTCCGCACGATTGGCAGAAATTCCCTCATTTACGTTCTACTCAAGTGTTCGGTGACGAACTTCTAAAAAACTCCAAACATAAAGCATTCCTTATTCCTTCGGCAATAGTACCTTCGGAATATAACCTAATAGTCAACCCGAAGAAGGTGACTAAAAAAGAAGTTGAGCTAATTTCAATAGATGATTTTTGCATTGATGAAAGGTTGATGCGGTAGATTAGAGATTAGTCTAAGAACTCTATTTTGATGTAAGAATTTGCTTTATCGAAAGTACCAAATTTAGTGTATGTGTAATGACCTGGACAGTAGTTTTGGTATACATATTCCTTATAATATTTAAATGAAAATACAACTTTGTTCAAGTAAACTTTCAAAAAAGTTTTATTGTTTTCAAAGTATTTTTGACTGCTATCAAATGCAAAGCTTAACTCTAATTCGTCCATGTAGAATGTAGCATAATTACTTGAACCCATATCTCGATAATTTCGACTATAACTTAAGTTTGAGACAGTTTTATTTACTGTATCTATAGAAAATTTTAGGTTGTATGAATGATATATACCGTCACTTGAATTTCCTTTAGCTTTTATCATCTCAATTGAGTTATTTCTGAAAATTAGAGTATCTTCATAAAACATAACTCTGTCCTCAATTTTTACTTCACCTTTTTCTTCACCTTGTGAATTATGTGCTCTGTATTCATAACCGACATTAACATCTTTTAAATTAATTTCAAATCGAATCTTCTTTCCATATAAAGATAAACTGATTGCATCCATATCCAATTCAACTACTGTATCCTTTGTAATAGCTTTCGTGTAGTAATTCTTAGGTTTAAATCCCTCAGAATAAATAGTAAAACGGTAATCAAATTGTGATTGAACTTCATTTTCTTTTACTAGTGGATTAGGTAAATATGATGATGATATTATGCTAATATCTTGCCCATTGCTTGATGTGTTTTTGATGAAAGTTTGTGTTTGATGGCCACTTCTGATAGCGTATAATCCCTGTGGTAATCCAGCTACATTAAGCGTTAAATTACCAGAGATTGCAGTTGATGATTTGAAGTGGACTCTACCACTAATATCAGAAATTATTATATCAGAACTCTTCGAATTTACATTCAGAATATCTTCCACAGGATTAGGATATATATGAAGACTATTTGATTGTGATTCTATATCAACCGAACTGACTGTTTCGAAGTATATCGAATCAGAAGCGTATAGTTTCTCCTCACCAGTGTTCATATCATGCACTAATATGCTATCTATTGGTACTACTTTATCATAGTATCTATCCATAGCTACGAATTTGATGGAGTGCGACCAAAGTGGCGTAGTGATAAACAGTAATGTAAATATGATTATTAGCTTTTTCATTAGTCTATGAACTCTATTTTGATGTAGGAGTTATTTCGATCACATGATTGAAAATCCCAATTTTTATAATGACCTGAACAATTATAATTGGAATATTTCTGATTCTTTGACATAAAAGTGGCAGTTAGTTCATTAAAGGACTCCACTAGTTTAAAATCATCAGTATTGTTATAGGAAACAGATTTCTCAAAGCTAAATATAGATATTTGTGTTTCGTCATGAAATTCATTTATGTTATTAGTCCTTTCATTAGATTCTTTAGTTAGTTTTAAATTGCTAATCGTTCGATTTAAAGTATCAATGTCAAATTGAATCGTATGCATTTCGAAATTCTCATCACTTTCTTTTTTATAATATTTCTTTAAATTTATTTTACCATTTCTTATTACAAGAGTATCAATGAATAACTCTGTAATATCATCAGTACGAATATATTTAATTTCAGGATCAATATGAACTTTTATTCTGTAATTCGTTATGTAATCTTTAAAGAATAAAGTCACTTTTATTTTATTCCCATCAAAACTACTAGTTAACGTGGACATATCCAATTCAACAACTGTATCTTTAATTAGAGCTTTCGAATAGAAATCCTTAGGCTTGAAGCCTTCAGAATAAATAGTAAAACGGTAATCAAATTGTGATTGAACTTCATTTTCTTTTACAAGAGAACTAGGATTATACGAAGATGATAAAATGCTAATATCTTGCCCATTACTCGATGTGTTTTTTATAAAAGCTTGAGATTGGTTTCCAGTTCTTACAGAATAAACACCTTGAGGTAAACCTGCTAAATTAAGTGATATATTACCAGAAATTGCAGTTGATGATTTGAAGTGGACTCTACCACTTATATCAGATATTATTATATTAGAACTACTCGCATTCACATTTAGAATATCTTCCACAGGATTAGGATATATATGAAGACTATTTGATTGAGCTAAATTCTCAACCGAACTAACTGTTTCGAAGTATATCGAATCAGAAGCGTATAGTTTCTCTTCTCCAGTGTTCATATCATGGACTAATATGCTATCTATTGGTACTACTTTATCATAGTATCTATCCATAGCTACGAACTTGATAGAATTCGACCAAAGCAGCGATGTGATGATTAATAATGCAAAGAATAATAATATGTTTTTCATTTTGTGTCTCTTTTATATTTATAAAGACACATTAACAGCAAAAACGTCTCAAGAATGACAAAGTTTTTTTATCAAATGAAAATACTATTAGTCTCTAGGTATGTTTTTATCATCTACTTTTGTGGAAGTTTTCAGCTCATGATTAAACCGTAAATCGTAGTAATGATCGGCCTTAGGAAGAGGTATTACCATAGCACCAGTTTTATCTATGAATCCAACTTGTTCGCCATCTACTGCCCAAGCTAACCCATTTTCTCCAAAACCTTCTGCATAATCAAAGTTCTTACTGAACAAGAATTGCCCTGTGGAATCTATATACCCCCATCTGGAATCAAACATAACGACTGCTGCACCATTTTTGAAGCTCTTAGCATGGTCAAATCTAAAATCTGTTAATTTTAATCCTTTCTCATCTAACATAGCCCATTTCATAACATAGTTACCATCATAAAATCCAGCCATAGTCCTGTTATCGTTGATATTATAAGCTTCGTCATATATCTTCTGTATAGTCACTACACCATATTTGTTGATGAAGCCAATTTTACCAGTAGCTGTATCTGCTACCCTAGCAACTCCATTGCTGAAGTTAGAAGGTATATCCAAGATAAAATCTATTTTCTGATTTCCTTGTTTATCTATGAATCCAACTTTGTACTTATCATTTGATACAGCGGCTAGTCCATCGCTGAAAGCATAACCGACTATATTATCATCCAAAGGAATAACCATCTTACCCGTATGGTCTATATAACCTCTCTCCCCTTCTTTCATCACATAAGCAAGACCTTCGCTGAAACTAAGGGCATCACGGTATTGTATATTTTTGAATATTTTACCCGTTGAGTCTATGAATCCAAACTCATACATTTCCTCTTCCGGATTCACTGGATTGAATATAACTGCCTTACCTTCATTGAATGGAACACCTTGTTCAGCATTCGTCTTTATCTTTATTTTTCCCTTCTTATCAAAATAGACCCATGTCAATTTTCTATCGAGTATGACTTGAGCACCTATCAGCCCATCAGAATATCCTCCAACTTCAGTTATACCTCCAGCTCTGAACATTTGCTTGCCTTCCGAATTGATGAATGTCCATTCCTCACCTTGTTTGTAAGCGACCAAAGGCGTTTGAGCGATAGCATCAAAAGTAAATAGAGTATATAGTGCAATTAATAGAGTAAATTTCAATTTCATAGTTCAATTTTTATAAGTTTTAGAATGCTGATTTATACGATAAAACTAACAAATAGTTAAGTATTATGCTATTTACGAATATAAGACTTCTAAATTGATAAAAAATTCGTTAATTTTGCAACTTACGTACATTTAAATATATCAGAAAGTTATGGCAAAAGAATTAAGCGTTTTGTTTGTTACTCCCGAGGTTTATCCTTTTTCAAACGAAACTACTATAGCGGATTTTTCTTACTCATTCACTTTAGCCTTACGAGAGCTAGGACATGACGCAAGAATTATGATGCCCAAATTTGGGAACGTATCGGAAAGAAGAAATAGAATACATGATATCAACAGGTTGAAAGAATTAACCTTCGATATGGGTGGCGAACAAATAGTTGGTTCGATCAAATCCTCCTCTATAAGTAACTCTAGAAATAAAGTTCAAGCATATATAACTACTAACCTCAATTATTTTGACTCTTTCAAAGGAGCTTACCATGATCAAAAGACATGGGAAAAGCATCCGGATAGCTTAGAGAGATTTATATTTTTCAGCAAAACAGTAATAGATACTTGTGTACTACTCAACTGGTTTCCACAAGTTATTCACTGTTTAGGTTGGCAAACTGCTCTTATACCGGCTTATGCTAAGACTCTTTACCCTAAAGAATTCAAAAAAACGAAATTCGTATTTACTACGAATGATTTTGCAGACCAAGGTGTAGATAAGATTGCCAAATATAAACTATTGGGTTTACCTGATAGTATGAAAGATGATTTCACTCACAACAAAGATTTGAATCTGCTGAAAGGTGGGCTAATCCACGCAGACAAAGTAACTGCTATTAGTACTAGCTATGGCGAAGAGGTACTAAAAGACGATGCTTTATCTGATGGTCTATTCAAAAAAGTAAAAGATGTGAAGAACAAATTCGCAGCTATAGATAGTAAAGTAGATACTTGGACGTGGAATCCTTCACAAGATGATACATTAGTTGCTAAGTATGATGAAGAATTTGTAGACTTCAAGTACCACAACAAAGTTGATTTGGTCAATAAGTTTGGTTTAGAATTTCATCCTAAAACTCCATTGATTGCTATCAATGTAAAAATAGATAATAAACAAGATTTGAAACTTTTTATCGATTCAGCCGATACTCTGTTTAAGGAAAACTTACAAGTTGTATTATTAGGTCCTGGCGACAAAGATTTGAAAAAAGTATTAGATGGAATTGAGAAAAAACATCCGTCAAAATTCAAATTCAAACTAGGTTTCTCAGAAGCGCTGAACTCGGAAGTAGAAGCAGGTAGCGATATGTATCTGATAACTGCTGAAAAGCCAGCTACTGCAGCTAAGTTTATGCAAGCATGCTTGTACGGCTCTGTGCCAATAGTACATAATGCTGGTGTGATAAAAGAAATAGCTGAACCATTCAATGATGAAGAGTTTGAAGGTAATTCAATAATATTTGATGATTACACTACAGAATCGATGATGGTTGCAGTTAAGAAAGCATTAGAACTATTCACTGATAAAGATGACTGGATCACATTAGCTAGAAACAGTATGTTAGAAGACTTTAGCTGGAAAGAAAAAGCTAAAGAATATGACAGTTTATACAAAAAGCTTTTTAAAGATTAAGAATGACTAAAATATTATTACAAGTACTATTTGTAGTACTTTCACTTTACTTTATAGGTTGCAACGAGCAGCCAACTGAGTTAGGTTATAAAATAGATAGTGTTACATTCACTGCTATATCTAACAAAGATAATAACCTAATAACTGATGGTGCTTCACAGAAGTACTATCTAAGCCCATTCAACCAGGGTGTATTCCATGTTGGGAATTCTGGTGAATATGCTTCGTATCCTATTATCAGATATGGTGAGGTTTTAAAATTAGCTGATGCTGAGATTATCTCTGCTACTTTACACTTGATAAATAGTAACTATGTATTGGGAGATACAAACGCACTCCAATCATTCGAAATTTACGAAGTTCAACAACCGATATTACCATCTTCTACTTACGAGACTGTATTCAAAGCAAATGGTGTAGAAGCCGTTTACAAGGATGAGTTGATGGGTTCGTTCGAAATGATTTCCAAAGATATAGAAGATACAACTAGAATAGATCTAAAAACTCAATTAATCAAAAATTGGGTAGCATTTTCTATACTAGATACTGGCAGTACATTAGATACTAATGATATTAGACGAAAGTACAGTTACTCTATAGGACTAAAGCCAACGGCTAACTCAAAAGTGATTAACGGTTTTCTCTCAGATAGAATTGGGAATAGTGGACTAGATGCCCCAAACCCATATATACAAATCGTATATAAAATGAAAGACAGTACGACTAACGACACTATGAATCTACGTTCTAATATAGCAGCTTTCTACGCTGAAGGTCCTACACCAGAAGCAAAATCGCTAACTGTTCAATCTGGACTTAGTGTTCGTTCTTTACTTAATTTTGACATATCATCTTTACCAAAGTATTCATCTGTAGTGAAAGCAGTACTAAAAGTATATGTCGATGATAGCCGTTCTATCTATAGCTCTATGGGTAAAGATAGTTTCCTATTAGCACAAAAAGATTTGGACTTCGATTCTGGGTTTTTCCTAGATAATAAGAATATATACTTGGGTCTAAGAGCTGCAGGTACCAATTACTACAGATTTTCGAGTGTGACTTCGGCAGTCGAAGATTGGGTAAAAACTGGTGAACCAGGTTCATTGTTACTCAATTATTCCCCGAACGGAAATCCTAACGATAGTTATCAAAGATTAGACAGATACTACCTCTATGGTGGAGAAGCTGATAGCGCTTTACGTCCAGAACTAACAATATTTTACGCGAAAAGACCAGATTTTAAATGAAAAAGATAATCACTCTCATTGTTTTTATAGTACTTAGCACACCTTTGTTTTCGCAAGGTGGCTCAAACTACTCTATATTTGGAGTAGGTGAACTAAACCATGTGAATGGTGCTAAATATGATGCCTTAGGTGGCACATCCGTTGCATTCCCACATTCAACTGGTATCAATTTATCGAATCCAGCTATGTGGTCAGAAAATACTGATACTAGAATACAGCTTGGGTACAAATTCAACCAGAGTTTAGTTTCGAATTCGAACCAAGATTTATACCAAAACAATGGTGGACTTGACGGGCTACTAACATTATTCAATTTAGATACTGCTATGGGTGCTTCGGTATCTATGGGATTCTACAGTTATACAAATATTAATAGTTTGATTTCTACCCCTGTAACGGTGACTGCTAATGGCGAAACTCTCTCGGGAGTAACTATATATGAAGCTAGTGGAGGAATCACTAGAGTTTATTTTGGCTTTTCAATAAAACCAATTGATATGTTAGCTATTGGCGCACAGATATTTGGTAATACAGGATTAATACAAAATAGCGCACAATCAGTATTCAACGAAGCTAATTCATTTGCCACTTATACTGAAGCAAAGGATGGATTAGGTGGAACTGGGTTTAGATTTGGGCTTATGTTAGAGCCAATCAATAATCTTAGATTTGGTGCTTACTTCGAACCAAGCTCTTCACTTTCCGTGGATAATGAATTAACTTTCGGATCGGGATTAATAGATGATACCACTTTCACGTCTAATGCTAATTACGATTTACCTAGCAACTTAGGCCTTGGTGTTTCCTACGAGACTGGCAAATTTATATTTGGATTAGATTTCAATACTTCAGATTATAGCTCTTTCCAATACAACAAATATGACAATGTACAGTACTCTACTTATAACTCATATTCACTTGGAATACACAGAGTAGGTAATAATAGTCCTAACGCAAAGGGATTAGACTCTTGGGGATATAGCTTAGGTGCTAATATCAAGAATCACTATTTCCAAGTAAATGGAGTAGCTATAGACGAATTCTCTGGCTCATTCGGATTTACAATACCTATCAGAGGAACAGCTGAGTTAGATGCTGCAATTTCCTTCGGACAAAGAGGCACAACTGATAGCGGCTTGATCAAAGAAAGCTTTGGCAGATTATCTGTGAATATCAGTATCGGTGATACTTGGTTCCAACCATTCAATAGAAGCTACGAATAACATCCCATAATAAAAAAAAATTAAAGATAAGGAGTCAGATTAATCGGCTCCTTTTTTTGTGTAGGTTTTAGAATTTCAAATAACTAAAATATACAGTCATTACTTCCAAAATGTAATTAATCTATTATCAATTTTAACTTTGGAGAAGCCAAATTCGGCAGCTATCCAATGTATAGTTTCTTTCGTGTATATAAATACGTGTGTGAAATCATTCTTATAATACCATTTATCGAAGTCAATAGAGTCTTCATATATATGCGTCATACAGTATATCTTGCCTTTCGGTTTGAGTATATTCATTAACCTTTTGAATTCCTCATGGGGGTTATGCAAATGCTCTATTACCTCACAAGCAAATATGTAGTCATATTCTCTTTCCAATAATTCTGGGAAGTTGTGAAAGATAGGGTCGTAAAGTAAAGGCTTATACCCACTCTTTTCTAGCATACTAGTTATAACAGGTCCAGAGCCTGCTCCGAAATCTAAACCTAATTCACTTGGTTCGTGGTTCTCCAGAATAGCGTTCGTAATTGGGGATACGAATTGTTGATACCTTTCATTTTCTATATCATTGTTGTGAGTCTCATATCTCGCTTTCTCAGCTTCTAATGTAGGTAATAAATCAAGAGGTCTAAATATACCCATGCAGTTTGTACACAGATAATATTGCTCTTTATAAAAGCTAGTAGAATCGGATTTGCAAAGTGGACATAAAGACATTGGATACATCAGTATTAATAAAAAAAGCTCCCTATAAGGGAGCTTCAATTTAATATAAGCTAAGCAATTAAACTATTGCTTCACGAATTTTGCGAACTTTATTTCATTATCACTTTCTACCATTAGGAAATATGTCCCTGATGAAAGATCCGATACTTTGATATTCGATTGAGTATAATCAATAGTTCTAATAGTATTACCTGCTATATCTAGTAGCTTTATACTAGTACTAGCAGTTATCTTCAGATTATCAAACTGCACATAGTCAGTAGTAGGGTTAGGATATACACTAACGGGTTCGTAGCCTGCTAACTCGAATATACCAGTTATATCTTTGTAAGTTAGCCAATCCATTATGCTTTTGAAAATATTTGTACGTTGAGTTAAATCTGTTATGTTATACATATTAAAACTTTGGACAACAGATCTACTGTTATCAGTTTCATTTCTAACAGCTATTATAGAATCAGTAGATACTGAATGGTTGAAAATACTGAAAGAGTTTGCAGTAGGTTTCAGCAATGAAGTTGGCCATGCTGAAGTACCGTTCTGAGTATTGTAAAGAGTTAAACTATTACTAATATTCTGATATTCACTCGTTACATCATCGCCAGAAACACCATTCATAATATAAGGTCCACCAGTGCTAAATCCTTGAAATATTGGCCCTTCGTAGTCTGCCCCAAAAGCATCTAAGTTAAAGTTCAATTCAGGACTAATATTCCCAACTAAAAACATAGGACCATCTCCTAAGTAAAGCAAACTAGTACCATTGTCTCTTAGCTTTTGGAACTTAGAGTATTCCTGAGCGTTTGTTGTACCAAATGAACCAGCATTCCATATTACTGTTTGTAGTCCTCCAGCATTCATCGCATATTTTTGAAAATCAATAGTATTCATTTCTATATAATCGCCATAATCTGTTGAATTAAGTAATGAAGCCAAATCGGAATTATTCATATTCTGTTGGGAATCATCATTTACATAAATGAGTGGTATTTCAAAAGAACTAGCGGTGAATTTTGAATTTGTAAAGTAATCTTCATTCTCGTTTTGTATTATCATAACTCTTGTATTGACTTCTATAATACCATTTCCACTTTGAATATCTACATTTACGTCTAGTTCTCCTTTTTCACCAGCTGCTACTGTTATCGGAACAATAGTTTCAGGAGATGTGACATTAGCATTTATCTTTTCAGTCTTGCTTTCCCCTATTACAGAGAATTTGTTCTGTGCTACAGAGATAGTTATTTCGCTATCAGTGTTATTTTCTACCATTATTTTTACTTGATTGTCACCAGACGGATCGTAGTTCAGATGTGAAGTAGATGTATAAAAATTAATACCACTATTTCCTTCTAATTTTATTACTTCGTGTCCGAGATTATCTACATAATAGATGTCTCCTTCTGCATCGAATTTCACACCCATTATACTAAGAGCGTTAGTTTGGATAGTAGTTACTAAAACAGGACTATCAGTTGAAATATTATAAAGCAAAATATTACCATTTGCGTTATCACTTACTATCATGTAGTCGCCTTGGATGTCTATACCAGAAGGAGATACAAGTCCTTCGGTAACAAATTGTTCCCAAGTGCCACCATTCATCTCTGCATATTCTGCCATCTCTTCACCACCATTAGCAGTAGAAGCTAATGATTTACCTTTAGTACCAGTAGTAATATCAAATCTATTAACACTTTTAGTTCCTGGGTTAATATAGTACAACCAATTCCCTTCTATTATCATGTGAGCTGGAATTCCAGCATTCATTTCATAAGGCACATCTTTATATCTATATACTTTTGCATCTGAGTGATCAGCTCCTCCAGATACATGTCCAACTCCAAAATTATACTTACATATTGTTCCATACTCACCTTCATTCACCCAGTAAGTTAAGTCTTTTTCATATGCGATTCCACTCGAATATGGGCTCTGATGTACCATGTCGTAATGACTACCATTTGCTCCATTAGAGGGTGGGTTTCCATGAATAGCATATACACTCATATCAGATGGCCACAGTGAAGGCCCGCACCATCCACCGAAGAAACCTCTGTTTGCATTAAAATAATCCTGAGCAGTAGCCCAAGTAGTATCACCGAATGCTAATGCATCAGCATAGACCATGAAGTGCCATGCATTACCATCTTTTCTGAAATCATTAAACTGGGCTGCTGTACCAGGATTGTCTATTGTTATAGTTGTTCCACCGTTCTCTAGACCATGGTTGAGTACCCAAAGCTGACCGGGTACTTGTGGGTTGAAATCTACATCCGTTGGGTATTGCACTTGATTAGTCGAGTTGACTATTACTTTCTTGTTTATATTTCCATCTATTAATTGCTGTGTGTCAGCAAATAAGTTTATTGTACTCAAAGCTATTAATGAAATTAGTATTTTAAATCTCATGCTTACTTTCTCCGTTTTGTTGTTATTAATATATGTATTAATGTTTCTATAGCCAATTAAGTTACTCATTTATTGTGATAAATTAAAATTATTTCAAAATTATGTCGAGTAAATTACACCAATAACTAAACTTGAAGTTCTAATATATTATAGCAGTACTTATTTTAATTTGTTTTTGTAAGTAATCGACTACTTTCTCGAATGGACTACCACTACCATAATCAACAGAAATATTTTCTCGTAGATTTGAGTTTGAATTTATATCATAGAAATATGCCTCACCATCTGCCCCATAAGTAAACTCAACACTAGCTACCGAATGTCCGCTTGCTTTTATTATTCTCTTTGCCATTTCTACTATGCTTGGGTCTATCTCATTATAAGAATAGAATTCAGGTGCCTTGGTAGAAGGTATTTCACAATGACCTGCCTCGCCATTCACCGGATTACAAATTACAGATGGGCATAGATTGAATGCTCCATTTGTGATTATTCTCATTGCATAAAGCAATTCATCGCCAATAAATTCGAGTCTCACAATACCAAAAGACCTATCATATTCTATCTCATTTTGTAATAAAAACAGATTATCTGGAAACCATATATTGGGGTTGTTATCAAATATTTCTTTGATTTCGGTAAATGAATGCACTTTATATATTCTTGAACCACTTCCGCCTTGCTGAGGTTTTAATATTTGTGGAAATTTTATTTTACCTGAGTTTATTTCTAAAGTATTCAGATTATTGAAAAAATGAGTTTTGGGATAATTGATGTTCAGATTTTTTAACAGCATCATCTGTGCACTTTTACTTATTTCCAAATCCATCGAATCTTTTCCATTCAGTACTATATAATTATTACTTTCTAAGTAATTACACAAGGCATAGGCAAAAGAAATGGCATTCTGATTACCTCTATTATAAGCACTTGGGCTAACCAAATTATAATATATTTTAGACCTAGGCTCATCTTCAATAGTGCAAAAACCATTAGTAAGGTCAATTTTCTCAAATGAAATATTGCGTTTTTCTAATTCACTGAATAGTGGTTCGTGCCACTGTGGATGTTCGTAAATAATACCAATATCGTATTTTATCATAGTTTATATTCTCAAATTATTAGATAAATATTCAGTTGCAAAATAATGCATTTGGACTATTTAAAGTTGATTTATTTTTTCAGAAGTTTATAATTGTCGAATATTGTACAAGTTCTACTTACTCTATGACATGAGTATTATTATTTGTTATTGCCGTTGCTTCCTGATAATAATCATTGTAAAAAATCCGTACTATTTGTAACTTACTTGTTAATCGGTGTGTTAAGTCATCTAGATATAGTTATTACAATCAACAAATAATGAGGAAATCGAATGAAAACAATATCTACTATCTTTATAGCTATGCTTTTAGTTGTTAGTTCAACACTTACGTATGGTCAAAATGATAATGCTAGGGAGGGATTTACAGCTTTTTCGAGCAACGATTCCAATGCAATAATTGTTAGTAGTTTCTATTACGACCATCTACCTTGGGCAACCAACCTGAATATAGCCGAAGGAACCTCGGAGACCTTCAAACTAGAAATAATGAATAGTTCGGATCTAAGAGACATACAGATGAACTCCAACTCCCGATTAACTTACTATTTTACAAACAACAAAGTCATTATTTATGAATTTGGTGCTACTAAATCCACAAGAATAATAACTCTAGATAATGGAGGGGATAATTTTGGAGTTTCAAATGATGGTTCTAAAATATACTCTTATAGTAACTCACAAGAATATGTTTCCATCTTCGATGCTATGACAGGTGAAAGATTGGATAGGTTTATTGTAAACTCATTCAAAGGGGCTCAACCAGAAGGCTTTTTCAATTCTGATAAAGATGAGTTTTTACTTCGTAATGGGAATACTCTCTACGTATGGTCTATTGCTAACAAAGTTCAAGATAGAGAAATCACACTCCCTAATTCAGTTAAAAATCTTACTATTACAGATAACGGTAATATATTAGCTTATACTGTTGGTGGGGAAGTAATATTAACTAATAGCTCCGATGGAGAAATCACATATAGAAAGCAATTTGGATACGATAGAATAGATAACATTCAATTTTCTGCTAATATGAATTATCTGATAGTAAGAGATTTTTATTCTTTTTTAGTTTTTGATGTAGTAAATAAGAAAATAATAACCGAATCGAATAAACCATCAGATGACGGAAAATACATACCAATCTATTATTATGTAAATAATGACAATAGCAGAGCTGTAGCTATGGATATTATTGATATATATTGTGGTAGGAATTTTGAAGATGCAGTTACAGATTATATTTACTCTATTTATAAAACAGAAAATCTTGATAAGTTAGCTTCAGCACCCTATGGATACATACCTAGACCCGAGAAAGCAATAGTTAGCAAAGATAATAAAGCTTTAGTACTGTCAGGATACAACATAGAAGATGGATTTACTAATGGGCTAGTCGATAATCAAGAGAATTTTATAAAGTACATCAATGTAAATGATTATCCTGTTACTTTCCTCGAAGACAATAAAAGAATAGCATTTATGGAAGGGGGGAAATTCAAGGTATATAATATTGAAACTGAACAATATGAGCGTGAATTTGAAACAGGAGTGTTAGAATACAATGAAGTGTACTACTTCGGCTCTGGTGTTGGTAGATTAGTAATCACCAATGACGTCGAGATTAGAGTTTACGACTATGCTACTTTTAATTTACTTTATACTTTCAACTTTAGCCAGCTAGGAATAGAACCAACTGATATATCGTTTGATAATAATTCGACTATCAGTGTTTATTCACTAAAAAGATTACACAAATTCAATGCATATACTGGTGAGAAAAGCGATACCCCAATCACGAATATTGACCCAACTAATAAGCTAGTTGATATAAGTATAAGCGGTAGATTTCTACTATTCCGCACCACTGATAGTGAGTTCATAGTATATGATAATACGCTCAAAGCGGAAGTTTACAAAGAAAAACCTAACTTCGTTGATAATGGGATGGTTTACCTTAGTGCTGGATTTTTCGGTAACCACGAAATAATGTGGATTAGATATAAAGCAAACCCAATATTCACAGACCCTTCAGTAGTAATATACGATTTTGTTAATGATAAGACAGAAGAAATGTTCGGTGACAATGAGCCAATTATCAGCGATGACGGGTCGCTTTACTACTCTCACTATTGCCCTGTAAAATACGAAATAGGAACAATCCGTGACCCAAAATCTTCCGTCGAAACAACCGAAGTAATCTCAGGCTCAGTTTACCCCAACCCTGCTTCCGACTTCATAAAGCTAGATTTGAATGCTAGTTCATTAAACTCTGAAATTGAAATATTCGATGCATACGGTAAGCAAGTAATGAGCGTTATATACACTGGCGAAGTCATTAACATCAGTGGGCTAACAGCTGGGGTTTACTTTGTTACAGTGGGTGATAAGTCGATGAAGTTTATTAAATTATAAAAAACTTTCATCTTTTGTGAGACGTTTTTGCAGTTCATGTGTCTATATACATATGAAAACAACACAAATCAAAATACTTACTTATAAGCTAACAGTTGGGATTTGATTTGAGGAAACAAGCAGTGGAACACACAAATTTGTGTAGTTGTAATTATAGAATAAGACAGCAAGGACATTTATGAAACTAATTATTACAAATTTACTTATTGCTATAATAGTGACTAGTTCTCTAGTAGCACAGGAATCAATGGAAGAGTTCCGAGCGGAATTTGTTACTAACCCGCAAGACGACAAAAATATAGTTGTAACTGGCAGATTTTTAGGACAAAATAGTGATTTTAAAGCAATACTGTTTGATATTGAGAAAGACAGCCATAAGGTTTTTGAAATTGATATCCCTAATGACACCTATATTTCGAGTATTAGTATAAATGTAAAATCAAATAGAATAGCATACCAAAGCTACTATTCTATCACAATCTTCAATTATCTGACCTTTGAAAAAATACAAGAGTTTGAGTTAGATAGTAATATTAAAATGAGCAGTTTTTCCAAAGATGGTAGCAAATACTTGTTCTATAATTCAACTAATAATCAAGTTCTAGTTTACAATATTGATGATGCACAACTGGTTGCTACCCATAACCTAGAGCCAATTGATGATGGTTATACTTTCACTGCATTCAATCAATTTGCAGATGAACTAGCATTTAGAAAAGACAGTTCGCTAATCATTTGGTCTTTAGATAGCCATAGAATTACTAATACTATTCCGTTCAAAGAAGAATATACATTTTACTCTTTTGAAGATAAGGGTAGAATGTTTTGCTTTTATTATGATATGGAAAAAAAGGGCAAAAATTTTAGAGTAAATGTAGTTGGAGTTGCTTACACAGCTGATGGAAGTATAAAATATACAAGAGATATAGATTATAGTGAACCAAAAAACTTCGTGTTTACATCTGACATGAAGTATTTGTTACTAAATAATGAATTAAGATCTCAAAGTATATATGATTTAGAAAACGACACTCGAGTTGATAATATGTTAAGTGTAGGTAAATATGGAAGAATTAATTTTCTATATATTTCACCTGATTTGGAATATTCTATAATACTAGAAGCAGGAATACAAAGTTGTGGTATAAACTGGGGGGACAGCCAATGATATAGAGAACGGATTTCTACTTATAACTTTAAAGAAAAATCACAAATTAGGCCTCTTATCAATAAATTTATTGAAATGCCTAGAATAGCGGTGATAAGCGACGATAATAAATATGTAGTAGTTAATTCATTGGGGATTATTAAAGAAAACTTGTTAGTTACAATTAATGAAGAATTTGTAAAATATCTTGAAGTTACTGATGCTTCTCCTGTACTTTTCATAGACCAATCGGAATATATTGGTTTTCAATATTATGAAAAAATTAAATTTTATAATGTTGGAACTGATGAATTTGATAAAGAATTTGACATTGGTTTATATTATTACAGAGCTAAGTATTACTATACCAAAAATGGTGGCGGTAGGATAATAGTTATGAATGAAGATACTATTAATATATTTAATTATACTGATTTGACTTTAAACAAGACTATTATAATAAGTGAATCTGGAATTGGTAGTAATATTAGGTTTGATGGAGTTGAAAATCTAATCGGCTATGACGGGAATAAAATCAATAAATATAATATATTTGATGAATCGATTACTTCAGATGTAATAGAGAATATACCTGATGGTTTTATATTTAAAAGATTCTCGCCAAATGGAAGATATGTACTCTTTGGGAAATACGATCAATATAAAAATATTAATTATGAAGTTGGCATATATGATATGCAAACAGATATCTTTAAAACGAAGGACTTAGCTAGTGATTCACTTAATGAAAACTCTACAGATTTTACTTTTGGTCTTGTAGGCAACCTCCCAATAGTTTGGTATTATTACAATTATGCTAAATTTAAAGGTGGACATAGCCTCTATTATACTTATTCTTCTTATGATTTTGATAAAGAAACTATCTCCGAATATGACTTTTCTGACCCAAAGTATGTTGATAATAATGATAGATCTTTTCTAAACAACGATTATAACTACTACATTAAACTAAGCTGCCCTTGGTCATACAGCATAACTCAACTTAGCGACTCACAATCCTCCGTCGAAACAACCACCACTATCACAGGCTCAGTTTACCCCAACCCCGCATCAGACTTCATCAAGATAGATATGAATGCAACTTCTATTAACTCTAGCATTGAGATATTCGATGCTTTCGGAAAGCAGGTAATGAGCATTATATACACTGGCGAAAATATAGATATCAGCTCACTTACAGCTGGGGTGTACTTTGTGAAAGTGGGTAGCAAGTCATGGAAATTTATTAAATTGTAGGGTATTTAAATAAGAGGAGAACGTTATGAGATTAATAATTATAAATTTATTCGTGGCTTTGCTATTTACTAGTTCTGTTTTAGCACAGGAATCTATTCCCTATTTACATATAGATTTCGTTTCTAATCCTCAAGATGATAAAAACATAGTTGTATCAGGTTGGATAGGACATACTAGTGGGGATATAGCTATTGTTTTCGATATTGAGAATGACAGTTATCAAATCTTTGACATCGACTTACCTTGGGGCACTGATATTCGGAGCATAGAGATAAATGCTGAATCAAAAAGAATTGCTTACTACACCTCAGATTCTATTACTGTTTTCAATTATATGACTTTTGAAAAAATACAAGTGTTTGAGTTAGATACTAATATTAAAAAGAGTAGCTTTTCTAAAGATGGAAGTAAATACTTGTTCTATAATTCAACTAAAAATCAAGTTCTAGTATATAATATTGAGGATGCAAAACTAGTTTCTATGCATGATTTAGACACAGTAAATGATGGGTATAAGTTTGAATCTTTCAATCCTTACAAAGATGAGATTGCCTTCAGACGAGACAGTACACTCCTATTTTGGTCAATAACCAATCAAAAAGGCACGAATATAATTCCATTCAAAGAAGAATATAAATTCCATTCATTTGAAGACAATGGAAACCTATTTAGCTTTTCTTATGACATCGAAAAAGAGGGAAAATTTAAAAATGTAAATATAATAGGTGTTGCTCATACTTCAAATGGAAGTATAAAATATACAAGGGATATTGATTTTAATGAACCTGAAAATTTCGATTTCACATCTGATATGAGATATTTGTTACTAAATAATGATTTAAGATTTCAAAGGATTTATGATTTAGAGGAAGATACTTACGTTTACAATAGGTTAGGTGTGGGTTTACATGATATAATTAGTCATCTATATATTTCAACCAATTTAGAGTATTCTATAATTTTAGAACACGGAACTCAACGTTGCGGTTGGATAGACGCAGATAACTCAAGTCAAGCAATTCGTATTTCAACTTATAATTTCAAAGAAAAAAAACAAATCAGACCTCTAGTAAATAAATTTGTTGGTATGCCGCGTAATGCTGTAATAAGTGATAACAATAAATATGTCGTTATTTTCTCGGGTTATCAAGGAAACGAAAATACTTTATTTACTATAGATGAAAGTTTTGTTAAGTATCTTAAAGTAGATGATGCTAAACCAGTACTTTTTATAGAGCAATCAAAATATATAGGTTTTATGTATGGTCAAACAATGAAGTTTTATAATCTACAGACAGATCAATTTGAAAAAGAGTTTGATACAGGCTTAGAAGAAACATACTTTGGAAACACTTATTATTACACTGAAAGTGGCGGCGGTTGAATTATTGTAATGAAAGATGATACTATAAATATATTCAAATATTCTGATTTGAGTTTAAATAAATCGATAATTATATCTGAATCTGGTATAGGTAGTCAAATTAAGTTTGATGGAAAAGAGAATATAATCGGTTATGATAGCAATAGAATCAATAAATACAATATATTTGATGAGTCAATTACATCGGATTTGATAGAAAATGTACCTGATGATTTTATCTTTAAAAGTGTTTCACCAAATGGTAGATATGTACTATATGGGAAGTACTTTGATTATCAAAATATTGACTACGAAGTCGGAATATATGATATGCAAACGGACAAATTTAGAGTAAAGGACTTGGCTAGTGATTCACTAAATGATAGAACTAGAGAATTTGATTTTGGTTTAATTGGAAACCTTCCTGTGGTATGGTACTATTATATTTATAATGGAACTTCGTATGATTTTAGTTATTATGCCTATGATTTTGATTTGGACACGATTTCAGATTATCTTTTCTCAGATCAGGAAACCAATTCTAATGACAATCAATCCTACCTTAGTAATGATAATAGTTATTATATTAATATAACTTGCCCTTGGGACTACAATATCACTCAGCTTAGTGACCCTCAAACCTCCGTCGAAACTACAACAGCCATAACTGGCTCAGTTTACCCCAACCCTGCAAGTGATTTCATAAAGATAGATTTGAAAACAGCAGCTATAAACTCTGAGATACAGATATTCGATGCTTATGGTAAGCAGGCGATGAGCGTGATATATACAGGCGAAGACATTGATATAAGCAAGTTAACCGCAGGGGTTTATTTTGTGAAAACCCCGAGCCATAGCTACAAGTTTATAAAGCTGTAAATATACTGAACGCTGTTAATCAAGTATTCTGTCCAGCTGCCGATTGATGCTAACCACGAAATCATAATATGACTTAGGGTGTTGTCTATTCATATACAGTAGTAGTATCCCAATTATAGAATTACGAATATTACTCATTATCTCTATAGCTTCACCTGGTCTGAATGTACCTTTAGCAATGCAGTATTGTAGTTCCTCTTCGCATAGTTCATCTATGAACTTGACTACCATATCTGATGCTGAAAGCGATGTGCCATCCGTTGCTATTTTCTCTACATAGAATAAATCAAATATACCTGGGTAT
>JAGXGG010000087.1 GCA_024636855.1 Ignavibacteriota bacterium
ATTGTTAACATATCAATTGAATGCCAAGAGCCAATAATTAATTATCAGATTAATAATACTGATGGTATTTTAGTTTTTCAAACTACTGTATCAGGTCAATCAGAGAGTTTACAGATAGATTTTACTCCTTATCCTATTGGTATTTACTTTCTTACTATCCGTTGTGGGGGCGAGCTAAAAACCTATAAAGTAGTGAGAGAGGGGTAGATAATAAAAAATGTATTGCCATCGGTTTTAACCGACGGATAGATTATTTTCATTATGTCGCAATATCTACTTCTAAATTCCCCTTTTTAAGCAAAACGAAGTTTTGCGAAAGAGGGGTGGCAGACACGCAACGCGTGGCTGACGGGGTGTTTATACAGTTTAACACTCCCTCGACTAATCATAATATAATCAATTAAGATGCAAAGTTGAAAGTACTATTGCCACTACAAATGGATAATAAATTGATAGAATATACTTTCATATTTGAATTGGGTGAGTTTTATGTTTATTAAAACTAAGAAAGCATTAATCTTCCAGCGGTTCACTCCTTGAAGAAGCCCTAATCATAGTCGATTTACTACCAAGCTGTATTCTAATTAGTGTGAATTTATCAAGTGGTACATAGTTTGAAGTATCATAAAACTCTGTCCTTATAAATATATCAATTGAGTCTTGAAAAGTTAGAAAATATTCAGTGCCATATGCAATGTTTGCGGGTATTACTTTTGTAAATGAGATTTCATTCTTGTTGACATTTTCAAAGTAAGATTGATTTTGCTTATAAATATCAATGAGATAATAATAATAGTCCTCATGGAAATATGTTTCGTGATAAATTTTTACAATCTTTAATGGACTTAACCAGACAAATAACAAACCGCATATTATAGTAGCCATTATACCAATAGTAATCTTTTTCCATGCTCTCTTCAATCCAATCTCAACCCAAATTTAAATATATATAATACAATTTAAGAAATACTGACATAAATGTCCAATATAATAAAGCAATATATTTTATCACAAGTGATATAGTCTCATTGCTTATCAGAATAATCATCAAGTAAAATTCTAAAATATGGTATTTTATAGATGATTATTGGACTTATAATAATTGATACCAATAGGTTATAAAAGGGCGGTGTAAAAAATAGAAATAGACTTAAAGGAAATACAAATAATGAAGTAAATAACATCAATATTAAGTTAAAACAAATTAGTCTAATAAGTGAATTTTTTATTTTTAATATTTTAAAACCATATATAAATACAATTACCCAAATAAGTAAATATAAGCTTAACCTAAAATATATGATATTTTCGACATCGATAAAATAGTGACTAATAAGTTTAAAATTAAAAGAATTATTTGAAATTTCGTTAAGAAAATTATCCAAAGCATAAGAATTAAAAGCTAAAACTAGAATCAATTGTATTAGAGATTCAATTATAAATATCGAAGCACCTAGACCTATGATTCTTAGTATTTTTTTAAATTTATCATTAACTGGCATTTTTCCTCTTTAGATACTAAATCCAATAGTAAAATGGATAGAACAAATTAATATGATAAACATACTAAAATGAAATAATAATGTGTAAAAATAGTGAGCTTTTTTTATTGGTTGTGAATCAAATATTTCAAAGTATTCCTTAAAATGATCATCTTTCCATAATAATAAGTTATTAAATATATATGAGATACCAGGAAGGATGAAAAAATAAACTAAAAGATGTTCAGAAGAGTTTGAATCAAACAAAGGTACTAAAAATAAAGATAAAGAAATTAGTAGCATATTAGTCGATAAAAACATTATAGTGAATGAGTACGACATGTTTACACTTAAATCTCTACCATTTACAAAACTTTCTAGATCTTTAGCACCAATTTCCCAATTTCTTTTCAATTTTGGAAAATATTCAACAAAGAAACTTATTGGTTGTTTAATAAAAGTATTATTAAATATATTTAGTAATCCCCAAGTACAATAATAAATGTAATTCCATAGTCTTACGAATTTCACATTAACCTCATTCTTCAATCTCATGCCAATTTTAAATGCTTCATGTACAAATTTAAGTTAAATTATTAAATCAAAAACTTTGATTTACAGTCAATTATTAATAAGAATTCCATTTTCTAACCTCAGTTTATAAGAATCAAATTGCATATCATAAATTATATTTCCGTTAATCCTCCTTTCTAAAATTTCTGAGTAAAGACTAAATTCATTTTTGATCAAATCTAAAACAATTTCTTTAGGATTGTAATTGAAATATTTTAATTCAATAACATTTTTGACATTTATAGAATCAAGACGTTTTAATAGTTTTATATCTAAATCATCAATTACTGAAGTACCACTTATGCTTAAATACCTACCTGCCAATGAATCATAAGCAATAAGACCATTTAAATGTAATTGATTTATGGGTAAATATATTTCATTAACTGAAGAATAAATATCTATTTTATCAAAATAAATATTTTCATTATTTTCACTCATCCAATTGTCTTTAGAGCAAGAATATTCGAACGAGAAATTATATGAATAAAGTTCATAATTGTAATTCCTAATTTTTAATTTTTTATCAGTTTTTTTGAAATTTATGCTATACATACATGTAGAATCTAGGATGGCGAATGTAGGATATTTGGGGAAATAACATTTCCCTTGATATAAGTGATAGTAATTTAAAGTTAAACTAGTAGTAATTTCTTTTCGTAAAAACTTTGCATAATACACTGGATTAGGTATGAGGGTTTCTACAAAAAATAATAAAAATATACAAACTTTTAATTTCATTTTAATACTCCATTTACAAGTTCGAGTTGATATCTATAGCTCAGTTGATTATAATTTATTCTCCCCAAAATGAATCTGTTTAGAACCTTAGAGAAAAAAGAAAAACTTGAATTTTGAATCTGAACTTCAATATTATCAGGTAAGTAATTATAAAATCTATAGTTTATTTCAGAACTAACATTCTCAATTGTAAGACTATCTAAAGCCGTATAGCAATCATTTTCCATGCTCATTTTTACAAGGTTATTCGTTTTTATTGAATGAAAATAAAGTCCATTTTCAAATAATTTAAATTTCCCATACTCTGATATGGGAAAATTTGAATATTCAACACTTGATTTTATTTGTTTCCTACTACTCCCAGGTCCTATAGTTGAATCATTCCAAGATTCTTGGTCAGAAGAGTTGACATATTTAAACTGATACTTAATAATTGTATAACTCTCTCCATTATATTCAATAGTATCTTTACCAAAGTGAGTGTTTAGCAAAAACTGACTATTATAATCAAGTAAGATATATTTAATATGATAACGAAATCCATGATAATCACCATTTATGACGTGATCATACAATAGATTTACTAATAAACTGCTTGTTAAATCTTTTCTTATTTTGTTCTTAATTGTTGACTCATTTTGTTCAAATGACATCAAATTATTAGATAGAATAATAAGAATTAAAATTACTAAAATATTATTATTTTTTTTCCCTCTTTCCTTCATCCTCAACTTTAATCCAATTCTGAATGTTATTCTTACAAATTACAAAATCCTCACTTAATTGTCCAATAATACAGTTTCTAGAATTTATTTTCAAAATTAATTCCAAATAAATTTGAAATAAGACCAAAATACACTTATTTTTGAAACGTTAGAGATAACGAACAAATAAATTTAAGAATAAGTATGCTCCGACTGTCAAAAAAAGTAGAATATGGGATATTAGCCATGCAATATATGGCTTCGCATCCAGGCAATCTATTCACTGCTAAATCGCTATCAGAGAACCTTCACTTATCTTATGATTTTCTAGCTAAAACTATGCAAAAGCTAATGCGAGCAGAGTTGTTAGATTCTCAGCAAGGTACCAAAGGTGGATATTTTTTAGCTAGACCAGCTGATACAATCAAATTGATGGATATACTAGATTCGCTGGAATCAAGGCCGGAACTTGTTGATTGTGTATCTAGTGATAAGGATTGTGAGAAAAAAAATAGTTGCCTACTACATGACCCTATACGTTTATTGCAAAAGAAAGTAGAAGATGTATTCTTGGAAACATCACTGTATGATATTGCAGAGCATAACTTAATAGAAATAGAAACAAAAAATAATCGAGGTTGAAATGACTGATTTCAATGAAGATAAGCTAATAGAAGAAGTAACCACCAGTGACTATAAATATGGTTTCACTACCGATATAGAGCAAGAATTTGCTCCTAAGGGATTGAACGAAGATATAGTCCGTTTTATCTCTGCTAAGAAAGAAGAGCCAGAGTTTATGTTAGAGTGGCGACTGAAAGCTTATAGACATTGGCTAACAATGAAAGATCCTATGTGGGCGAAAGTTGATTTCCCCAAAATAGACTATCAAGACGTATATTATTACGCTGCACCAAAGAAAAAACCACAATTAGACAGTTTAGATGAAGTAGATCCAGAACTACTAAAGACTTTCGAAAAGCTTGGTATTTCTATTGATGAGCAAAAGCGTTTAACAGGTGTTGCTGTAGATATCGTTGTAGATAGTGTGTCAGTCAAGACAACTTTCCAAAAACAATTGAAAGAAATGGGTGTGATATTCTGCCCAATGAGCGAAGCTGTAAAAGACCATCCAGAATTAGTGAAGAAATATTTAGGTTCGGTAGTACCAACTACTGATAATTATTATGCAGCACTTAATTCAGCTGTGTTTAGCGATGGTTCGTTCTGCTATATTCCAAAAGGTGTACGATGCCCTATGGAGCTAAGCACATACTTCCGTATGAATGCTGCTCTAACTGGTCAATTCGAGCGTACTCTTATCATCGCTGATGAGGGAAGCTATGTTAGTTACCTAGAGGGTTGTACTGCTCCTATGCGTGATGAAAATCAACTCCACGCTGCAGTAGTAGAAATAGTAGCTCACAAAGACGCAGAAGTAAAATACTCTACTGTTCAAAACTGGTATCCCGGTGATAAGAACGGTAAGGGTGGAGTTTACAACTTCGTAACTAAGCGTGGACTTTGCGAAGGCGACAACTCAAAAATCTCATGGACACAAGTGGAAACTGGCTCTGCTATTACTTGGAAATATCCTAGCTGCGTGCTGAAAGGCGACAACTCTATTGGAGAGTTCTACTCAGTTGCAGTTACTAATAATTTCCAACAAGCCGATACTGGCTCTAAGATGACTCACATTGGTAAAAACACTCGTAGCCGTATTATCTCAAAAGGTATTTCAGCTGGAAGAAGTGAGAATAGCTATCGTGGATTAGTAAACATTACAAAAAATGCCAAAAATGCACGTAATTTCTCTGAATGTGATTCGCTACTAATCGGTGATAAATGTGGAGCTCATACGTTCCCTTATATCGAAATAGCAAACTCATCATCAGTTGTAGAGCACGAAGCAACTACATCGAAAGTATCAGAAGATATTCTATTCTACTGTAGCCAACGTGGTATGGACGAAGCGCAAGCAATGGAGCTAATCATCAATGGTTATGCAAAAGATGTACAGAATAAATTACCGATGTAATTTGCGGTAGAAGCACAAAAATTATTAGCTATCAGTTTAGAAGGTAGCGTTGGGTAATCCCAATTTCAACAAAGAAAATTAGAATTAGGAGTTTTAAATGTCATTATTGAAAGTAGAAAATCTACAAGCAAAAATAGAAGATAATCAAATTTTAAAAGGATTGAACCTAGAAGTAAATCCTGGTGAAGTTCATGCTATAATGGGCCCGAATGGCTCTGGTAAAAGTACTCTGGCTTCTGTGATTGCTGGTAGAGAAGATTATGAAATAAATGGTGGTCGCATCCTTTTTGAAGGTGAAGACATCACAGATTTAGAAGTGCACGAAAGAGCACAGAAAGGAATATTCTTAGCATTCCAATATCCTGTAGAGATACCTGGTGTGAGCAATGCTAACTTTATGAAATCATCTGTTAATGCTATTAGAAAAGCGAGAGGCGAAGAGCCACTTTCTCCCAAAGATTTCCTTACTCGTATGAGAGAGAAATCTGCACTTGTAGAAATAGACAAAAGCTTTATGAGCCGTGCTGTTAACGAAGGCTTCTCAGGTGGAGAAAAGAAAAGAAATGAAATTTTCCAACTAGCTATGTTAGAGCCGAAATTAGCTCTACTAGATGAGACGGATTCTGGATTAGACATAGATGCACTTAAGATTGTTTCGCATGGTGTGAACGCACTTAGAAATGAGAACAATGCTTTCGTACTAATCACTCACTACCAAAGATTACTTAACTACATAGTACCTGACTTCGTTCACGTACTAGCTGACGGTAGAATAGTCAAATCTGGTGGTAAGGAATTGGCGCTAGAACTAGAAGAAAAAGGTTACGATTGGGTAAAAGATAACGCTGTAGAAGAACAGACTGCATAAGGAGTAAATATGCCTATACAAGGAAATAATTTTAAAGAAAGAATACTTAGTAGTTTCGACATCTACGAAAATCATCTGAATGGACATAAAGATTCTGCTCAGCATAAAGTTAGAGTCGATGCTATCAAGCATTTCGAAGCAAAGGGATTGCCCACTTTGAAAAATGAGCTATGGAAATATACTAATGTTGGATTCCTTAATGGTCTCGATTTCAGATTAGATATAACAGATACTCATCATAGCGTAACTGCTGAAGATATTCAAAAGTTAAAAGTTGATGGAATAGATAACTACGTAGCAATAGTCAATGGCTTCTATAGCGAAGAACTTTCTAGCTTTGATACTTCTTTGGAAGTAAAGAGTCTGAAAACTGCTCTTAGTGAGAACAAAGAAGACATAGATACACACTTCAACAAATATCTGAAAAACGATGCGAATGTGTTTTCTTCGCTTAATACTGCCTTATCATTTGATGGTGTATTCATCAAAGCGAAAAAGGGTTTAGTTGAAGAAAAGCCACTGCATATAATTAATATAGTAGATTCGAGAAGTGGTACTCAATTCAAACAAGCTCGTAATCTGATAATAGCAGAAGATAACTCTGATTTCAAGTTATATGAAACTAATCACACGATTGGTGATAATATTGGAATCTCAAATATAAGTACAGAAATATACGTTGGTCATAACACGCATTTGGAGCATATAAAGTTCCAAAATGATACTGACAATGGTATTTACTTTGCTCAATCAGAAGCTAAGCAAGAGAGAGATTCGAACTACACAAGCAATACAATAACTCTGAACGGTAAATTCGTACGTAATGACCTAGGTACTACTCACAATGGTGAGAATATTGAGACTCATTACTATGGCTATTACTATGGTAGTGGACGAAATCTAATAGACAACCACACTATGGTAGATCATGCTACCCCACACTGCGAGAGCAATGAGCTGTACAAAGGTGTGCTAGATGATTCGTCTATCGGTACTTTCAACGGTAAAATACTAGTTCGCCCAGATGCTCAGAAGACTAATGCTTATCAGTCTAGCAAGAATGTATTGCTTACTGACACGGCTAAAGTAAACGCTAAGCCAGAGCTAGAAATCTATGCTGATGATGTGAAATGTAGTCACGGTTCTTCGACTGGTTCGATTGACAAAGACGCATTATTCTATCTTCAAACTAGAGGGATATTACCTGAAAATGCGAAAGCATTGTTACTATTGGCTTACTCACAAGAGATAATAGACAAGATTTCCGTTGAACCAATTCGTGATTATATAGCTCGGCAAGTTGAGCTAAAATTTGGTATGTAAATGACAACTCCAACGAAAGAGTTTGATGTAAAAAAGATAAGAGAAGATTTTCCCATTCTGAATAGACAAGTGAATGGGGAAAATCTTATCTATTTGGATAATGGAGCGACTACTCAAAAGCCACAAGCTATGCTTGACAAAGTCACTGAGTACTACTCCAACCTCAACTCTAACGTTCACAGAGGAGTCCACACTCTCAGCCAACTCGCAACTACAGAATACGAAAATGCTCGCGAGACAGTTCGCTCATTCCTCAATGCAAAATCTACGAACGAGATAATATTCACTAAAGGTACTACGGATAGTATCAATCTAGCTGCATATACACTAGGAAGGAAGTTTGTAAATTCAGATGATGAGATACTAATCACAGAAATGGAACATCATTCTAATATAGTTCCATGGCAAATGCTAGCAGAAGAGAGGGGGGCTAAGTTAAAGTATATCCCAATTACTGATGCTGCCGAGTTAGACTATTCGAAGTTAGATGAACTCATCACAGAAAAGACAAAAATAGTTAGTATAGTACATGTTTCTAATTCATTAGGAACACTGAATGATATAGAAAAAGTGATAGAAAAAGCCCACTCAGTTGGAGCTAAAGTAGTAGTTGATGGAGCACAGGCGATACAGCACTTTGCTGTTGATGTGAAGCAATTAGATTGTGATATGTACTGCTTTTCAGGACACAAACTGTACGGCCCATTGGGTATTGGAATTCTATATGGTAAGGAAGATTTACTAGACCAGCTACCTCCATATCAAGGCGGGGGGGAGATGATCTCCGAAGTCACGATGGAAAAGACTACTTATAATACTCTCCCATATAAGTACGAAGCTGGTACTCCGAATATAGTTGGTGCTATCGGATTAGCAGCGTCAATCGATTATATGAACTCCATTGGATTAGAAGCTATCAACAATTACGAAGATGAGCTACTACACTATGCAGAGCAAAAGCTAGATTCACTAGAAGGTATAATCAGATATAGCAAAGCCAAAGTCCGAAAGAGCATACTACCTTTCAACTTCGAAGGAGTTTATCACTATGACATGGGTATGTTCCTAGACAAATTCGGAATCGCCGTCCGCACAGGACACCACTGCTGCCAACCCGTAATGCAGTACTACGACATACAGGGCACTATCCGTGCATCATTCTCATTCTATAATACCAAAGAAGAAATAGACGAACTAGTAACCTCACTCGAAAAGAGTTTGGCTGTGTTGAGGTAGTGAAAAGCTTTCTTAAGTAGAGTACTCCAATCAATTAACTATATGTAAATCCCCTTTTCATTTATATTCAAATTCGAACATTATTTGCTTGTCAATAACCTTGTAATACAAAAAAAAAACCCCAAGCCAAAGGGCCCGGGGTTTGAAATATAAATTATATAACTAATTGAGATTAGTTGTTTATTATCATGTAGTGTAGACTTTCTCCAGCTAATGGAGCAACACTAAATTCGACTGTGAAGTCTGTACCAGCAGTAATGCCCGTGATTCTATGTGAAGCCACAATAGTCCCTTGATAAGTAACTATTATAACACTTCCTGTCGTTACGTTTGTATTAGCAATTGTCTGAGTTGTAGTTGCTGTCGTTGTATGGATTCCTGTAAACATCCCACTTGCTTGTCTAGCATTAGCGCCATTACTTGCAGTTACTACACCAGTTGCATTAACATACAATGATTGATTACCAGCACTTGTCAATGAAGAAAGTGTAGTTGCACCGCCGACAGTAGTATTTCCATTTGTCGGGTTAATTGTAGTTGAACCAACAGTTAAGTTAGCACCAGCAACAGTAGCACCAGCATTAGCCGTAACTAAACCAGTAGAAGTTAAAGTACCACCGATAGCAGTATTACCATTCGTTGGGTTAATTGTAGTTGAACCAACAGTTAAGTTAGCACCAGCAACAGTAGCACCAGCATTAGCCGTAACTAAACCAGTAGAAGTTAAAGTACCACCGATAGCAGTATTACCATTCGTTGG
>JAGXGG010000012.1 GCA_024636855.1 Ignavibacteriota bacterium
AAATTGCACTTACTAATACTAGAATAATTACAATGGATAAGGATAGAAGAGTAATTGATAATGGTACAATCATAATCAATGAAAACAAAATTGTAGCTATTGGGAAACAAGGAGAAATAAGTATACCAAGTGATGCAAAAACTATAGATCTACAAGGTAAGACTACTATGCCAGGACTTATAGATGTTCACGCACATCAAGGTACATTCAGATATGGAATTAGTCCTGAAAAGCACTGGCCATATTGGGCAAATCTGGCTTATGGTGTGACTACTACACATGATCCATCATCTAATACTGAAATGGTTTTCAGCCAATCAGAGATGATAAAAACAGGTAGAATGATTGGCCCTAGAACTTATTCAACTGGAATTATATTATATGGTGCAGATGGTGACTTCAAAGCTGTAGTCAACAACTTAGAAGATGCAAAGACTCATTTGAAAAGAACCAAAGCTTTTGGTGCTTTTTCAGTCAAATCATATAACCAACCTCGAAGAAATCAAAGACAACAAATAATTGAGGCTGCCAGGGAACTTAAGATGTTAGTTTTTCCCGAAGGAGGATCTCATTTCTTCCATAACTTAACTATGGTAGCTGACGGTCACACTGGTATTGAGCACAATATTCCAGTTGCACCTTTATATAAAGATGTATTGAATTTTTGGTCAAATACTGAGACTCACAATACTCCTACTTTAATAGTCAATTATGGCTCAGTAACTGGTGAGTATTATTGGTATCAAAATACTAATGTCTGGGAAAAAGAAAGACTTCTAAGATTTACTCCTAGAGAAATAATCGATTCTAGAGCAAGACATAGAACTATGATTCCTGAGGAAGAGTATGAAAATGGACATATTTTAACTTCCCAATCACTAAAGAAATTAACTGATTCTGGTGTTAAAATTAATATGGGAGCTCATGGACAAATACAAGGAATTGGAGCTCACTGGGAAATGTGGATGTTGCATCAAGGAGGTATGACTGAGATGGAAGTTCTTGCCGCAGCTACTATAAATGGTGCTGTGTATATAGGAATGGATGATGAGATAGGCACATTAGAAGAAGGTAAACTAGCTGATATTATTGTTATAGATGGTAATCCTCTCGAAGATATATACAAAACTGAGAATGTAGTTTACACAGTTATCAATGGAAGAGTTTATGATTCTGAAACGATGAATGAAGTTGGTAATTATGATGTTAAGAAACCAGATTTTTGGTGGGAATCAGAAAAGTATAATGGATTTGATTTCCATGAAAGGATAAAGAGCTTTGAAATTCCAAAATGTCAATGTGGTTATTCAAATCACACTCACTAATCACATTATTCTAAGTCTAAGCCCTCATTTGAGGGCTTTTTTTATTTTATAATACTAACTTTTTCGACTAACACTTTATTTGCATACCTAAGTGTGAGATAGTAAATACCACTTGAAAGAGAACTAATATTAATATTTTCATATTGCACTCCCCTAGCCTGATTACCATCTAAAATGGTCATTATAGTTTGTCCCGTATTATCTATCAATTTCATTATATAAGTATCATCAGTAGGTTGCTCAAAACTGATATTCAAGTTATTATTTTCTATCTTGTACGATAGGTTTATAAGATTGACAAAATCAAAATCTGTATTGTTAACACAATTCTCAGAAATTCCTACTAAAACACTATCAACTGTTGTAATTGTCATATTTGGGAAAGCTTGCACTTCCCCACTTTCAAGTTGCAATTTGTAATCATTAGGTACAACATCTAACACATAGAATTCTAAGTTTAATAGATTATTAGAATTAAGGTTAAATATACTATTGTCTGACTTACTTACTTTCAAACTAAGAGCTCCTCTTATATCAGTTTTATTTACTTGTAAGTCATTTTGAAGGGCTTTAATTTCTCCTAAAACCAAGGCATTAAAAGGATAATTTAAATTTATTGTTATTGATTCAACATCTACTGAATCAAAATTATATATATCCTCTTTTATATTTAAAGGTATGTTTATTACTTCTTTAGGTGGGGTATTATAATTTCCAATTCCAAAATTAGCTATGAAGTTTCCTGGTGGAATAGTTGTATCTAGAACAGTTCCATTTATATAAGCAATATAGCTGTAATTACATGGCTTAGTTGTAACTATATTAAGTGAATCATTAAACACACCAATCTTAAGTGTTTTAAATTCAAGCTCAATTACTAATATGCTATCCTTTGCTAGCTTGATAGGGAAAATGACTGTATTTGTAAATCTAATGTAGTTCGGTAAATCTATTCTTTCAATAATCAATTCATGTTTATTGGTATTAGTTATTGTAAGATTGATAGTGGAGCTGTTCCCTTGATTATAAGGAGTAAAATTTATATTTTCTGTGTAATCTAACTTTTGTTCTAATACTTCAGCTAATAAAATAATCTCTCTTTCTATTCCACATGGCTCAAATGAGAACGTTACTATTGAGTTATATTTTCTTGGTGTCTTTTTATTAAAAGTTATTGGGATTTTAGTATTCTCATCTATGTTTTGAGGTGATATTGCAATATCGAAATCCCCATTTTGCTCATCAATATTAATCAGACTTATTGCTTCTGTAATCTCTTTTTCAAGTATGTTTATATCAACTTCAATAGTTTTATTTATCTCGTCACAAGTATAGAATTGACCAAAATCTAGAGTATCTTTGATATCGAGATTATATCCACCTTCTTGGCGTTCAGCAATTAAATGAAAGGAAGGAACCGTAAGTGAACAAGCAGGCCTTATAAATTGCTTTCGTTCATTGATTTTTTTAGGGCTAGTTTTCGAATATTTTAAAATAACAACAACGGTATCTCCTGGAGGAATAATTATAGGTTTATTAACAATTTCTATTCCAGATGTTAAGTCATCATTTTTTATTTCAACTTCTATCAAACCATCATTATAGGCATGAACTGAATCAATTATAAATTCTTCACAACCTGAGAGTATACCAAAGTCAAGAGTATCCTCTACTATACCAGAACTTGGGATAGTTACATATGCAGTTAATGCTAAATTAATTCTACCGTTTAACCCACTTTCTGAAACCCATTCTAAATACGTGGAATTATATTTTGAACCAATATTCATATCTGATGTATTAATAATATATGTCCTAGATGTATTAGGGAATAAAGTATCATTGGGAATGAAATTTTGAATTCCAAAACTACCATAATTATTTACTCTTTTTAATATAACCCATTCATCTCCTTCATTCTTAACTGTATAGTTTGTATCAACTTGGAATGTACAACTAAGAAGTATACCAAAATCTATGGAGTCTTTATCAGCAGTAACTAGTATATTTGACTTTACTTTTTCACCGTTCAATGCTATATTAATATCTTCACAATTATCATTGATTTTTAGAGTATCATAGAATTTTCCATCAGTAACAGGTATGAATTCTATAAATATTGTTTCAGAACTATTAGCTTCTAAAGCAATTGGAAATGAATTCAATATTGAAAATGGTGATTTTATTTTGAAATCAGATTTTTGATAGATAATTTCTTTTTCAGAATTATTAGATATTATTACTGAATCAATTTTTGAATTTTTAGATAAAGGAAGTTTATAGTCTAAGGTAGTTAGATTTGATTGCACTGTTGATAGGGATTTTTCAAAAGTCACTGAGTATGAAGTATCTTTACAGTCTCCATTGATAAATACATAATAATATCTACCAGGTACATTTATATCAAAAGATTCACCAAAATTGCTAACTTTTAACCCATCTTTATAAAGATATATAAGCTCTTTGGGGTCTTTTGGCTTCGTATCAGCTCTTAATTTATTATCAATACTCTCACAGTAATAAATAACAGTATCTTTAGTAATTATATTCCCACTTTCATTTGCTATATAAGATTCTGGTTGATCTATTATTTCAATGTAAATTGTATTTGACTCCGTAATACAACCATCATTTCCTTTGATTTCCAATCTGTAGTAGCCAGGCCTGTATATAGTAATAGAATCAGAAATTCCAGGTTCTTTAAAATCAATAAGGATTGTTTCTGATCCGCCTATCTCTCTTTTAAAATACCAAGCATAACTATATTCACCTTTTTTATCTTCAGAAATATCAGTAAATAATGTTGTAGTATCTATTGAACAAAACTTAGTACCAAGCCTTGAATCAATTTTTACGTCAACAGGACTATCCAATGTAATTGATTTAGTATTTGACTCATTTATCACATCTGAATATGCTATGCCTCTTCCATCTTCAATATTCCATGAAGTACTTTTACCATCATAGAAATTGTAAGCAAATATTGTATATTTAGTCGTAGCTCCACAAATTGGATTCTCATCTATATATTCTGTTATATCTGATCCTTGAATAAATGCAAGTACTTCTGAAGTAACACAAATCTTTTGTCCTTGATAATAGACCTTTCCGTCTATGGGTTTACAAAACGATTGTAAATCAGTAGTTTTTATAATAATATATCCACCATAATCATTAGAACCACTAGGAAGATTAACTTTTTTCCAATTCAATCTAATGGTAGAATCTTGTTTTAGAACTTTGAGAAAAGCAGCATTATAAACAGGCTCTCTTAATAATTGCCAGAACCTATAATTAACAGGTGAACCTTTGGGGTTTTTATTCGCTTTTCCTTTTGTCCCGACTGGTGAGTGGAGAGTAATTGATCTTCCAGTATCATAACCACTTAAATTATCTAAATTTAAATTATAATCATCTAACTTACTTGCATTTCCAACTGAAATGGAATATCCTAAACTACAATCACCTACATAAGCAATTTTCTTTCCAATTATTTTATAATAATCACCTTGAGAAGAGTATTTGACATGAGCTAATGCATGTACATTAGTGCCACTTGCATTTAATAATTGTATTACATCACCAAATTGCTGTAAGGATAACGAAGCAATACCATTCCAACTAGGTCTATCAAAATATAATGAATTCTCAGCATCAACTTCTATATGACCATCTCTTGGATCAATATCATTAGCACCAGTACCTCTATGATTAATAACAATAACCGTTCCTATTCTAAGCTTTTTCCATAGGTTATTAGCGTTGAATTTGACACCTCTCTGCCATGTATTGCCATCATTGTATTTTTCGGTATTATCTCGAATCTCATAGCCGGTAAGACTAGTATTATCTTTAGTTATAAGTATTTCTGTCCATTCATTTTTAAAATCAGAATCATTATAATATTCTGAGATTACTGCCTCTTGTCCTATCAAATGCATAGTAGAAGCTAATAGTAATATTATGTATATTGCAATTCTCATTATAACTTATAACATCATTTTTAATAATTTTAAATTAACAACTGTAAAATAATGAATTATAAATCTATTGACAAATTTCCTTCAAATGCAGTAATAATATTACTAATAATAGGTATTACTATTGGATTCAATGTGTTCGGTTCATTAGTCACTATAATTTCTATGCAACTTGATTTGGGTATCGATGCAAAGCTAATTCAAGCTGTATCACAGTTGATTTTTCTATTTGGTCTTACTATCCTAATTTCTCAGATTATTCCATTAAAATTTAAACAATTATTTAGGCTCGAGAAAAATATTGAGTTTAAGTACATTTTTTATGGTATTGTTGGTTTGTTCTTTCTAAATTTATTTAATACTGGTTTTGTTTCATTCCAAGAATATCTAATACCAGAATCGTTAATGGGGATATATAACGAATATTTGGAATTGATGGAATCTATTTATGAAAAAATGCTAATGGGTCGAGATGCTTACGATTTCTTACTAGCACTTTTGATTGGTGCTATTATCCCTGCTATTTCTGAAGAATTCCTTTTTAGAGGGTTTGGACAAAGGTCTTTGGAAGAAAATAATTCAGTTCTATTTTCTATTTTAGTCACTGGTACTATCTTTGGTGTTATTCACTTTAACTTAGTTAACCTATTCCCACTTATACTAATAGGCATATTTCTGGGCTATTTAGCTCATTACTCAAATAATATACTAGTACCCATTTTTATACATTTTTTAAATAATGCAGTTTCGATATTATTCTTTTATATAGGAGAACCAGAATTGTTAAATGATGAAACTAGTCTAAGCTTTTCTACTTCTATTTTGTTCTCTACTATCGGATTACTTGGTGTGATAGGTGTAATTATAATTCTGATTCGATCTGGAAATTCAAGAAACGAATAGGTGCCATATTACCAACCATTTCCAGATAATAATAATTCAGTGCATTTTTTAGATTTACAGTGAACTTCGTTTTAGTATCAAATATATCTGAATAAACTGATAAACTAATATCTAATATATGTGCATCTATTTTCAAATCATGATCATTAATAGTTCCACCTAAGTTATTATCGATTTCATTGTATTTACTTTTATATCGATAGTCAAGTTGTATCTCGAAAGGTAGTAATTTATAATTCAAAGAATTGTACCAAAGATAATTTGATCTATACTTCAAATCTCTGCTTTCAACTAAATTCACTGGATTCAAATAAGTCAATGATGATTGTAAAGTTAAATTTTCAGCTGTTTCAAAAGTCACATCTATTTCTACACCTGATATTTCTGCTTCTATTACATTCATAAACTTTATAACTGCTTGAGTGCTAGACTCTAACGCTGGCTCTATCAAATCATCATATTTATTATAAAATCCAGAAATATCAAAATTCAGATAGTTTGTAGAGTTAATTATGTCATAACTTAGACCTAATTCTATTGATTGGCTTGTTTCTGATTTTAAATTTGGATTTGCTACGACATTAAACCCTTGGAACTGTGCAGATGCAAATCTTTCTGCTATAGAGGCAGCTCTGAATCCCCTTCCATATGACCCTCTAAGTGTTATATCCTTATTAACCGTATAATTCAAACCAATCTTTGGACTGATTTGAGTTTGAGTTTCAATTGTATCTAAAAGCTCCTTATCTACTCTAATCCCAATTGTAGCTATCAAATCGTTTACAGATTTGTTCTCTAATTGAGTGTAAGCACCTATTATATTCTGTAAATTTTCTCCATAAGTGAAAGATGATACCTGATTAATTCTACTTTCAATTCCCATAATCAACGAATTATTTTCATTCAAACTGTTAGAATATTGTGTTTCAAAGAAATATGTATTACCAGTTGACTCGCGGTATTCAAGATTATCAATAGCTAACATATTAGAAAAGTAAGTATTGAACAATCCAAGCTTTATATTTAAAAAACTAATTTCATTTAATATGTGTTTTATATTTGAAGAAATTGCAAGTTTGTCAGAGGTAATAGCTATACTTTCATCTGTTCCACTTGGCGGAATTAGAGCAGAATCTAAGCTATTCCAATAAACCCAATCATCTGTTTTAGAAGTGGAATAATTTACAGTCAAATCAATATTTGTTTTCTCAGAGAAATCGTAAAGTTGCTTCAAGAACATTGATAATCTATCACTTTTATCATATCTTTTGTAGCTATCTCTCGAGAAGATAGAAACTGATCCCATTATGCCATAATCTCCAAACTTCTGAGAATAAGCAAGGTCTAGTCCTTTATCAATTAGTGATTCATCACTCCAATCCCATTGCTCATATTTAGGAGAATCATATACCCCAGAGTAAAGCCTCGCTCTAATCAAAGGGTTTGAAGTTGGTTTGGCAGTTAAAACATTAATAACACCACCAAGAGCTGAAGTTCCGTATAGGGCAGAACCAGCACCTTTTATAACTTCAACTCTATCA
>JAGXGG010000088.1 GCA_024636855.1 Ignavibacteriota bacterium
TATTATAAATAGAATAAATGAAAAGAATATTATTTACTAGTTTTACTTTGATAGTATTGTTACTGCTACTTTCATGTTCTGAAGATAAAATGAAAATAGCATTATCAAAGGGTAGTGGTAGTCAATCTTACCAAAACTATTCTGATTGGCTAGAAAGCTATGGATATGATGTAGAGATAGTTGATATTTACACTTCAGAAGACCCTATAAAAGACTTGTTAGAATGCGATGCTCTAGTCCTAACAGGTGGACCCGACGTTCATCCTGGTAGATTCGAAAAACCATATGAATCAGATAGATGTTCTATTGATGAGTATCGTGATACTTTAGAATTCGAATTATTAAGAAATGCTTTTCTAATTAAAATGCCAGTTTTAGGTATTTGTAGAGGGCAACAATTAATTAATGTAGCTCTTGGAGGATCATTAATTATTGATACTCCTAAAGACCTGACTAACCCAGTAATACACCAAATAGAAGATGGTGATGCTACTCATCGGCTATTTTTAGAAGATGGTACATATTTGAGACAAATAGCAGGTGTTGATAGTGCATTAGTTAATAGTAATCATCATCAAGCGGTAGATAAATTATCTAAAGAACTAAGACAAACGGGTTATACGAGAGACGGAATTATTGAGTCATTTGAGTGGAAAGATGTATCATTTAAGAGTTGGATGTTAGCCGTACAATGGCATCCAGAAAGATTAGAAAGAGATCATCCCCTATCAGAACCATTGGCAAATGAGTTTATAGATGCAGCTAAAAAGTATAATAAGAAACTGAAAAAGAAATAATGAAATGTTGGCCAGTACCTAATAGTTTTTCGGATTCTTTGCCGACTGAAGGTGATAGAGGGAGTTATTGGGAGGATAGACACATTGGATTTAATTGTGGTGTAGATATTTTTTGTCCTATAGATTCAGAAGTTCTTGTAATAGAATCTGGTATTGTTCTAAATATTAGTCAATATTCTCAAAGAAACGATACATCTTGCTTCGAAAGTACTATGCAATGTGTTATCAAATGTAACTCAGCGATGTATAAATACACCTTCTTAGATGATATATACCTGAAACTAGGACAGAAAGTTGAAATAGGAGAGGTATTAGGTAAATGTGGACTAAGTGTCATAAAAGAACGTGTAAAGCCCTCAGACCCATTTTATCTAAGAGATATAGCACACTCTAATCAAACTAGCTACCTACATCTAGAAATATTCAAATCACCGATAATGGAAATCAGACCATACGAATTTGGAAATTTTTTAGGTGATCATAAACCTCAATCTTTAATTAACCCCAATCTATATTTATCAGGTTTGAGCAAACAAAAACAAATTTAATCTATCAAATATTGCATTTGGAAAATGAATTGCGTTCGTTCATTACCAAGTATCTCTTCATTGCCACTACCTATTTTACCACCGTTATTTTTGAATAAATGATTAATACGGAACCATAAACTTATTTCGTCCATTAGCTTGTACTTGACAAAAGCATTAATATTACTGCCCGATTGGTAAAAAGGATATACATAAGCAAATCCTGGTACTTGATACATGTATGTATAAATAACAGTTTCAAAATCGGTGGTATTGAAAGTAATATAACTTAAACCATATTGAAAATCTAGTTTACTTCCCTTTTTTTTCAGTTCTAAAAGTATAAGATTTCCACTTTGTACATTTTGAAAGTCATTAATTTTGAAAGACAATTCTGCTCTGCCTCTAAAAGTGAAATGTTTACCCAAATTACTATTCACTTCAAATCTAGTATTTAACTTCGTATTTGGAATAGTGAATTTTGTATTCATAGTATCAGATTTGAAAGTATCTGACTTTCTTTCATAATCTATCCTAATATTATACTTGGTCAATTTATTATTAAGTATAAAATCTAGGTAGTACTCAATGCCTCTTATTGGAGTTGTTGTTGTGAAAGTCTTCATCTCTGAATTATAAAAATCTGAAAATAGAGCAATCGTCATTTTGTCGTAAATATAAGAAATACCAGTTAGTATTCCTTTTTCATTTGCCATAAATGACTGTTCACCAAAGTTCATTGCATAAGGGGCCCTGTATTGAGGTTCAGTATACCGAACATCCGTTAAAAAGATTAAATTCTCGTATATTTCTAGTAAATAATTTGTTCTGAATGATATATTTCTATTAACATCATTACAAATTTCGAATTTTAGAATCTCATCATTGCTTCCTATTCTCCCATATAATGTATTTAGTAATCCACTCTGTCCATAGAAACTAGAAAATGAGGATGACTCAATAAATTTACTATAGCTAAGGTGGGTAGTCAAAGCTCCAATACTAAAATTTTCCGTTTCATATTCAATATTGAAACCCAAGAGTAATTCATCTAATTTGTTCTTCTTATTTATCTCGGTTTCCGTACGGAAATAACCACTCTTATATACTGAAGATACTATATCTCTGGATGTATCGATAGTAGCTGATCTTTTGGAATCTGCATAAATAGTGGCTAAACGTAAGTTTGATGTACTATTAAAATGAAAAGCTTTTTCGAGATAACCACCCCTAAAGAAATTATTATCAATTGTTGATCGATTCAACTCAGCTCCATTACCAAACTTAGATGATGTATTTATAAAATCCGAGTTTTTGAGACTAAGGAAACTCTGATCATACAGATTTCCTAAACCAAAGGATAGATTATAATCTCCTACTATTAGCTTGAAGTTATCTTTTTCATACTTTAAAGCTAAAGAATAGAAATCAGTTATTGACAATTCACCATCGTCTTTATCAACAACAGTGCTTAGCTCATAATCTTTATATTTTGTCCGGAGTTTCTGATATAAGTTTAAATCTGAACCTAAGTACTTATTATTTACAAAACCCTTAGTTTGTTCTAGATTACTTCTGTATCTGACTGTATATGTATTATTAAAATCTTTTTCCTTTATGTTTGAAGTAGTTAAACACTCTTTCAATACGAACTTAATAATCTCATCAGTAGCAATGCTGTCTATGACTTCTTCTAATTCGAATCTATTTTTATAAGTTTTTTTTGACTTTAATTCATCTATTACCCAATCTGTAATAAATGGTAATTCTCTTAGCTTTTTATTACTTGCAGAGTTTATGTTGATAGGTCCATTTCTATAATATTCATAAACGTCTTGTATTTGAGATAAATCAAAATAATCTTGTGCTGCGGGAGTTCTATTTCCAAAATAATTTTCTAATAATGTTTCAAAGTCTTTTGCTTCTATTTCAAAAGTAAAATGAAACAAAATCAATATAGGAATTACTCTAATCAAATGTATAACCTATGCCAAAGCTATTAGTTACCCCTAGTATATTGTGATAATTCATATCATAAATCAAGAAAAAGTCATTAATAGCATTTATATTCAAATTTAGCTGTATCATCTGTGGCTCTGTTGAATATGACAATGCAGTAACCCCAAAATCTTCAAATTCTTTTACAAAACTAAATATAACACTAGAACTATTCTCAATCCTTATCTCTGTACCAATCTGGAATTTAAAATTCTTGTACATTTTATACTCTAATCCAAAGAGTGCTTTTTGTTTTTTTATTTCATTATTACTTTCAAAACTTGAATTAAGTACATTAGTAATTGCAAATCCAAAATTGAAGTCTCTATCTAATTCTAATACCCCACCTAAATCAAATGTAACACTACCAAAAGTATTATAGTCCATTATATTTAGATAGTTATAGTTAATACTCAAAGCAGTAGTAAAATTATCAAATATTTTATATCCAATACTATAACCAAAGTTAGAGTAAGTGTATAACTGTTGGAAAATACCACTGACATTGAAAAAGTGTATTAAACTATCATGTTTGTATGATGCATTTAGTCTGTGGTTACTCAATTCAGAAATTCCAAAACTTGAAGGAATGTAACTAGTAGCAATAGAATTACGTTCTATGTTTATAAGTTTAGATGGATTGTCGTTAACATCATTAATTGAGATTGATGAAACTGGGAAGCTTATACGAGGAGAAAGTTCTAGCACTTGCCCATTTAATTTGAGCAAAGTTAGAAATAAAAATAAGCTGCTATATATGATTATTCTAATCAATATGTTATCTTTGTTAAAAGTACAAAATAAAAAAAAATTGGAAATTATGAGAACAATAATATTAATTACTTTGAGTTTTATTGCATTTGGAATTAGTGCATTTGCTCAGGAAATAGAAGCTGATGTAACAGTTAATTTAGAAATGTTGGATCAAGATAAAAGAATAAATGTGTCAACTTTAGAAAATGACCTTGAAAGATACATTAACTCGACCAAATTTACAGATATAGAATGGGAAGGAAGAAAAATACCTGTAGATATATCTATAGCATTATCAGGTGGATATAATAATAGGTATACTGCTAAAATGTTTATTGCATCGAAAAGATATTTATTTGGTCAAGACGACGGAACATCAATCGTGCTTAAAATAGCTGATAATGAGTGGTCATTCGAATATGCGCAAGGAGCTTATTTTAATTATGATATAACTCGCTATAATGAGTTTTCAAGTCTTATAGATTTCTATATGCTTTTAGTAATTGGATCTGATATGGACACATACGAAACATTAGGAGGCAATGCAGCATTTAGTATAGCTAGAAGAATAGCTGGAGTGGCATCTAGTAATAATATACCTGGATTTAATACATTTATACAACCAGGTGAATTTACAAAATATGCGCTTATCTCAGAATTAACTGATTTAAGATTTGAAAGTTTAAGAATATTATTCTTTGAATACTATGTAGATGGATTAGATATGATGTCTGAAAGTAAAGAAAAAGGATTAGAGAATCTTAGAAAAACTGTAAGTGATATTGCAGATTACAAAAAAAATAAAATGACTGGACCTAGTGTTTTACTACAAGCCTTTTTTGATTCAAAAGCATTTGAACTTGGAGCTACTTTTGAAGGCTATAAAGATCAAACCGTATTCAAAGATTTAAAATACATTGATCCGAGTAATACTACACTCTACGAAAGACACGAAGGTAAATAAATAAGTAAAAAAACAAATGGTAAAGGTAGTCTATTAGACTACCTTTCCTATAATAAGTGGACTATCAGATTGACAATCTGTTATAATTCTTTCTGCATTTTCTGGTCTAGCAATTAA
>JAGXGG010000089.1 GCA_024636855.1 Ignavibacteriota bacterium
CATCAGTATTAGCAACTGAACCCTCAGGGGGTATTTGCGCATATCCGTCTAGCCAATCTGTTGTAAGTATATGATATGAAGCATGGACACCAAGAGATAAATTTCTGTAAAGAAATACATCTATACCCATACCACCAACGGGATGAAAATCAATCTCATCTTGAACTTTGAATTCAGGATAGTGGATTCTGTCTCCACCTGGGTCTAAGGGACTCTCTTGTATATCTTGATTTTGAAATGAAAGGATAGAAAAACCACCAAATATATAGTAGTTAATTTGAGAGCGAGGTAATAGATTCACAAATAAAAGAAAATCAACGGTAGTTATTTTTGTATTTCGCTCATAAGATCTTTTATCAGCATCAAGGAAGTATTCACGTGGGAATTGTCTGTAGAAATCTTCGCCTAATCTATTGATATATCGGCGTTCGTATTTTAAATAACCTGTGCCAGCTCTAGCCCCTATAGCAAACTCTGGGACGTAAGGAATGAAATATCGCGTAAAAAAGCCACCTGCATAACCAACATTATTATCTGTAAATTCACCGAAGTACTTAGTCAAATAACCGGTAGCTCCAACTTCTAGTCGCCCATCAGCATATATACCTTCTTTAACGAAAGTTTGCGCATGTATAGAAATTGTTAAAGCTAAAAAGACTAGGGCAATTGTGTTTATCAACTTCATATTATATAAACACTTCATTTGTTATTTGGTTACTTTTATCTGATTATTGTGTCATTTCTGTCTGGAGAAACTGAAATTAATGAAATTCTAGCTCCAGTGAATTCTTCGATAAAGTCAATATAATCCTTTACTTCTTTAGGGAACTCATCATAAGTTTTAAATCCAGTAGTATCTAGATTCCAACCTTTAAAAGTTTTATATACTAATTCAATATTGTTGAATTTTTGCATATCTACCGGGAATGAATTTAATACTTTACCATTGATTGTGTAACCAGTGCAAACTTTAATTTCATCTAATCCATCTAAAACGTCCAATTTAGTAAGGGCAATATTACTAATACCATTAATCATAACTGAGTATTTCAGTGCAAATAAGTCTAACCAACCACATCTACGTGGTCTGCCAGTAGTAGCACCAAACTCATGACCAATAGTGGCTAATTGTTTGCCAATTTCGTCATCTAATTGAGTAGGGAATGGTCCATTACCAACTCGAGTAGTGTATGCCTTAACTATACCGATAATCTCATCGACTTTAGTTGGAGGAATACCTAAACCGGTACAAGCTCCACCAGATGTAGGATTAGAACTTGTAACAAATGGGTAAGTACCATGATCTAAATCAAGTAATGCACCCTGTGCACCCTCAACAAGTATTTCCTTTCCTTCATTAATATAATTATTGAGTAAAGTCGAAATATCTGTTACATATGGGTCTATTAATTTATCAAATTCTATATACTTTTCAACTATAGAATCAACATCTAACTCATCATGACCATAAATTTTAGTTAATACTTCGTTGTATTCACTAATATTATATCTAAGTTTTTCTTCGAAGTCTTTTCTATCTAATAAATCAACAATTCTGATACCAGTTCTTTTAGCTTTGTCTATATAAGCTGGGCCTATACCCCTTCCAGTAGTTCCGATTGATTTATCTGAATTATGGCTCTCTCGAACAGTATCCATCATTTTGTGATAAGGCATAATCAGATGAGCTTTATGGCTGATGAATAATCTACCAGTTACATCTATATTATGAGACTTCAACATTTCGATTTCTTCCATCAAGGCAACTGGGTCTATTACAACTCCATTCCCAATAACGCATTTCGTTGTTGGGTTGAGTATTCCAGATGGTATCAAGTGTAATACATACTTCTTGTCATCGATTACAATAGTGTGACCAGCATTAGCCCCACCTTGGAATCTAGCTACTATATCAGCATTGGCACTTAGTAAATCTACTATTTTGCCTTTTCCTTCATCACCCCACTGGGCTCCGACAATAACTTTTACACTCATTTTTTTACCTTGAAATAGAAAACAAAAACTCCGAACTTGAATGTCCGGAGTATTAAAAATGCCTTTTAAACTCCAGATTAATCTACATTTTTAGCAGATTCTAAAGAGTCTTTGATTGTCAATATTTGCGTTAAATTCGTAATCTTGAATAATTCTAATATCTTTTCACTTGGTCCGGCAATCACTAGTTTACACTTATTTTTTGTGCAACTAGTATGTGCTCCAACTATCATACCTAGTCCTGAACTATTCAATACTTTTACATCAGATAAGTCCACTATGACTTTAGATGGGTTTGAGCTAAGAGCATCTTCTACTAATGAAGAGAATTCTATAACTTGAGTACCACCTAATACTTCACTTGGAAGACTTAGAACTGACACATTATTTTCGTTTATTAATTTCATAATTATGCTGTTATTGTTTTGACATCATTTTCGCCAATGTCAGTTTTCTTAACATTAGAGAAATACCATAATGCAAATGGAGTTGCAATAAATATAGATGAATAAGTACCAACTATAAATCCTACAAGCATAGTAAATGCAAAACCTTCAAGAGTTGGACCACCGAAGAATAATAGTACTAATAGAACTATCTCAGTTGTCAAAGTAGTATTAACAGATCTAGAAAGAGTCTCGTTTATACTTCTATTGAATATACTTACTAATGATTTACCTTTCATCAAATCTCTATTCTCTCTTACCCTATCAAAGATGATAACGGTATCATTAATTGAATAACCAACAACAGTTAACATAGCGGCTAGTATTGTTTGGTCTATTTCTAAACTAAATAACCCTGTTTGTTGAAATATAATAACAATTAGGAATGTAACCATTATATCATGAACTAAAGCAACTAGGGCAGCTAATCCAAAACTAAATTCAAATCTAAATGCTAAATATAATAATATTACCATTGAAGAAAACAATATAGCCAAGAATGCTTGAGTTCGCATCTCATTACCAATCTTTGGACCAATTTTATCTACTTTCAATACCTCATGAGGATTATCAGAAAATTTGTTATTTAGTCCATTCTTTAATATTTCAGGTGCATTATCAGAATCTTTAATACGAATTAAAAAAGAACCTTCCGAACCGAATGTTTTAATCTCACTAGATTCGAATCCAATTTCACTAACAGCAGTTCTTAATTCTGATGTTGACATTGTCTTAGCAAATTTAACACCTACTTCAGTACCACCTGTAAAGTCAATACCGAATTTAGGAGGAAAAACTAAAGCTATAATTAATCCAAATACTATTGTGCTAAGAGATACTGTTAAAAGTATCTTTCTTTTAGCTACGAAATCTATGTTTGTTTTATCAAAAAATTGCATTTTTTCTTCCTTTTCAGATTAAGAATTTTTAGATTGACCAAAACTAAATGATGAATCTTTTCCATCAGAAAGTTGTAGTTCAATAAGTGAACGAGAAACCATTATAGCAGTAAATAAAGTACTAAGTATACCAATCATCAATGTAAGAGCAAATCCTCTAATCAAACCAGTACCTACATAATAAAGTATCAAACCAGTCATAAATGTAGTAATGTTAGAGTCAAAGATTGCAGACATAGCTTTACTAAATCCTTCATCTATTGCTGATCTCAAGGAACGTCCTTTATTTAGTTCTTCTCTTACCCTTTCAAATATTAGGATATTCGCATCTACGGCCATACCGAGTGTAAGTACTATACCAGCTATACCAGGTAATGACAAAGTACCACCAAGTGAAGCAAGAATAGTGAAAATAACCATGATATTAATAAGAAGTGAAATATCTGCAACTATACCAGCTCTAGAATAGTAAATAATCATAAATAATATTACTAAAGCAAATGCAAATAACGTTGAATTAACACCGCTAGAAATAGAGTCATCACCAAGTGAAGCACCTACCACTTTCTCTTCAATGATTTTAACAGGAGCCTTCAAAGCACCTGCTTTTAATACGATTTCAAGTAAGCTTGCTTCTTTTGCATTAGCCATTCCTGAAATTTGAGAACTACCACCAGAAATTTTTGAATTAACATTAGGTGCAGAATAAACATTACCATCTAAAACGATTGCTATTCTCTTACCAACATTAGCACCAGTAATAGAGGCCCATTTGTCAGAACCATCTGAGTTCATAGACATATTCACAACCCAAGAGTTTGAAGTTGGATCTACATTTTTACCTGCATCTACAATCACATCACCTGTTAATTCTGGTTCAGATTTTAAACCATAGAAATCAAGGAATTGACCTGTGATTTTCTCAGCATCTGAAGCTTCTGATTTTGCTTGGAAAGCAAGTTCAGTATCAAAAGGTAATAAAGATTTAATCTTAGGATTATTTAACATAATTTTAAGTTTAGCCAAAGAATCCTCATGAATTCTGAAATAGTAGTTTCCTTGTTGAGGGAAGCTATTAATATCATAACTTACGGGTTGCATTTGGCCATCTTTACTATCACCTACCCAGAATGTAGCAAACATTCTAGTGAATGGGTGTTTAGATGCGTATAAGTTTTGAGCAGCTTTTTCTGATAATCCTTCATAAGGATTAGAAGTGTCAGCTTTTGCAACATCTTCTTTCTTATTAGTATCCGTAGTATTAACTACATCGCTATTTTCTACAGTAGAATCAGTTGATTTCAATTCAGCAGTTGCATCTGGAGCAGGTACTACTTGTTCAGTTACATTTGCTGTATCTGTTTGTTCCATATTAGTAGCATCAGGTGATTTACTATTATTAGAAGCTAGCATTTTATCAATCTTTTGAAAAGACTGAACTAATTCAGCATTACTTCTAACTAATTTGAATTCAAGTCGAGCAGTTGTTTCCAATAAACTTCTGATTTGTGATTCATCAGTAACACCTGGTAGTTCAAGAAGAATTCTTCTGCTACCTTGTTTTTGTATATTTGGCTCAGAAACACCATATTTATCAATACGTTGTCTGATAACTTCTTGAGCTTGATTGATAGCTCCATCAGCATTATTAGTTAATTCTTCTAGAATTGCTTCTTCTGATGCATTACTAATATCACCTAAATCGAAGTATGAGATTAAGCTTTTGCCTTCAGGCTTTGCTATTTCATTGAATTTTCTTGAGAAAATATCTACTACAGACTCATCTGATGTTTGTGATTCTTTTTCAGTCGCTTCTAAAACTCTATCAAAAGTATCGTCAATAGCTTCTTTTTGAGCAGTTTCTCTAAGAAGTTTAACAACGTCAACTTCCATAGTTACATACATACCACCCTTCAAGTCTAGGCCTAGTTGCAAAGAATTCTCTTTTGCACTTTGGTATTCTTGACCATAGTTCTTTTTGAATTCATTCATTATAGCTAACGAATCTGCCGGGTTAGCTGCTTTGTTTGCCCTTTGCAAATAATCAGCTCTAGTGGATTCCAATTGGGAATAGTTATACGTAGGATAAAGTGCGAATATCGCAGCTATTATAGGAATAACTATTAACGCTATTTTACCAATTTTCGATTTCAATTAATGCCTCCGAGTATTTATCTCGATAATCTCTTATTATGAAAAATTGTGAAAAGTACAAGCACGAATATAAGGCATTGGATTTAAAATTCAAATGAATTAAAATCATTTTTTTTCAACTATGTCTAATTTGTGTCTAATTCTTACCTCAGAAAGAACGAAACATTTGGTCCAATCTGAAAACTAAATAAGTACCAAATGCCTAATAACAGTGTCCATGCAACGAATAAAGCTATTGAAAATGGTAGTAAAGATGAGATTAATTCTCCCATGCTAACATCTTTTTTAAATTTTTGTGCAAATACAATTAATAATGGAAAATAAGGTAATAATGGAGTAATCATATTTGTAGTGCTATCCCCTATTCTATATACTAACTGCGTAGCCTCTGGAGTAATTCCTAATATCATAAACATTGGTACGAATACCGGAGCAAGTATAGCCCACTTGGCAGAAGCGCTTGATATAGAAAGATTAAGCAACATACTAAATACAAGAAATGTCAAAAATAATGGTAAACCAGATAGTCCTATATTTGAGATAAACCCAGCTCCTTTTACTGCTATTATCATATCCAGCTCCGACCAGTTGAAATAATGGAGGAATTGACCTGCTGCAAAGGCAATCACGATATATGATGCCATTGTTCCCATTCCTGAGTTCAACATCTCTACTATATCGCTAGATGATTTTATAGTTCCAGAGATTTTCCCATAAACTAGACCTGGGAAAAAGAATAACAGTATAATTATAGGTATTATGCTTTTGAAAAGATATGTCAGTTCCCCATTATCATCTCTGAAAAAAGCATTTTCTGGAATTGATAAGACTGCTATGATAACGAGTATTGCAAAAAACAATAAATATGAATATAAAAGAGCTTTTTTATGTATTGTAAATGTACTCTCAATAATATCATCACTACCTAAATCTGGTTTATACTTTCCTAATCTAGGTTCTACAATTCTGTTGTTTACTATTGTACATACTATTGCAACAAGGAAAGTAGAAACTATCATGAAGTAATAATTAGCTGTTGGATATACATTATAACTACTATCTATTGTTTGTGCAGCTTGATGAGTTAAACCCGACAACAAAGGATCAAGAGCGGTTATCAATAAATTCGCTGAAAACCCACCATTTATCGCTGCAAAAGAAGTGATAACACCTGCTAATGGATTCTTCCCAATAGCTCTGTATGTCAAACCAGCAAGTGGCGGAACAACAATAAGCCCTGCATCAGCTATCAAACTACTATTGACTGATACAAATACAATTGTAAATACTACCAAATTATCAGGCACTTTGGAAATAGTATATTTGAGTGTTGCTTCAAAAAGGCCAGATTTTTCTGCAATTATAATCCCAAACATAGTGGCTAAGACCACGCCTAGTGGGGGGAAATTGATGAAATTCTTTACTGCTGAGGTAAGTACTTCTCTGAGTCCTTCTAATGATAAAATGCTTTTTACGACAATCGTTTCATTAGTAACAGGATGTACAACTGATGTACCTATTAAGCTAAAAATAACAGAAAGTATTATAGTGAAAAGTGCAAGAATTAAGAAAAGAAAGAAAGGATTTGGTAATTTGTCCGATACTTTCTCAACAGTTTTGAGAAAACTAAATATTAAATTTTTGTTATTTTTCATTTCGTCAATATATCAAATTCTGGAAATAAATGAACGAGAATATCTCAGTTATTATCATCTCTTATAATTGTAAGCAATATGTAGAGGATTGTATAAAATCAATCATATTCACATGCTACGAAGCAATTCCTGAGATTATAATAGTTGATAATAATTCGAGTGATGATACTGTTAAGTATATAACGAATATGTATCCTAAAGTGAAAATAATAGAAAATAATGTTAATAAGGGTTATGCTGCTGCTATCAATATTGGTGTAGAAGTATCTTCTGGTGATTATCTAATACTATCTAATGCAGATATTGTATATAAAAAGAATACAATTTATGGTTTAGTAGATAGACTGAAGTCTTATGATAATAAAGCAATTATTGGGCCTCAACAATTATATAATAATGGTAATTATCAGCGTTCGTACGGATATTTCCCGACTGTCAAAAGGGGTTTGTACGACTTACTTGGAATCACGAGATTAAAGCTTGCATTGAAAAAGAAATCCTTTGTAGGTGGAACTAGAAAAGACTATAAGGTAGAGTATCTAGACGGAGCTGTACTTTGTACTACTAGACATATTTTAAATCAGTTAAATGGTTTTGATGAGAGATTTTTCTTTTACTCAGAAGAAGCCGATTTCTGCTACAGAGCTAAGAAAGAATATATAGAGTCAGTTTTAGTATCTGAATATCAAGTGATTCACCACAGAGGTGGCTCCCAAGAAAATAAAGGAATGAATGATGAAAGTATAAATATGATTATAGAATCAGAAGCTAAATTCATACATTTACATCATAAATCCTTTAATGTAAAGATATACTTTACATTACAACTCATTTTCTTTAAGCTATTGCTCGTGTTAAGTAGAACAACAAAAGATACTACTCGTACTGAGAATAACAAGAAATATATAAAAGCAATAAAATCGGTTTTAAATGGAAACTAAATATGATTTGGCAATAGCCTACAGGATATATCCCAAAGTATCGAAAGTGCCTGCTATACACACTGATAATAAGTATGAGCTCTCAAGAGTTTGTCTTGAGTCTTTCTATAATTCTGTAAAACATGTAAAGGCATACATCTATATAATATTAGATGGATGTCCAGATGAGTACAAAGAACTATTTGAGAAGACTCTTATTGGAATAGATTACGAATTCATTGATAAAGATGGAGTTGGCAATGCACAAACATTTAGCTTGCAAATGGATTTATTGCTCAATCAAGACAAAAGCGAAATAATTTACTTTGCAGAAGATGATTATTACTATCTTGAAAATGCTTTTACAGAGCTAATTAAAGCAGTCAATGACCCAAGAGTTGATTTTCTTACTCCTTATGATCATCCAGATACTTACAACACGGATTTCCATAATTATAAAAAAGAGTATTTAGAGATAGCAGGTCGCAAATGGGGAATAATGTCGAGCACTACTATGACATTTATGACTACTAAAAAGATTCTCCGAGAAACTAAGCATATATTTGATACTTATACAATTAGAAATTATGATGCTTCGCTATGGTTATCCCTCACAAAACTTAATGCTTTTAACTTTGCTTTGATGATAAAGTTCATGTTTACAAATATACCATACTTCAAAATATACTTGAAACTAATCTATTTCACCCTCTCACAGGTACTATTTGGCAAGAAAAGGATATTAGTTCAAGCAGTACCAGCTTTGGCTACACACATGGAAGTTGCATTTCTATCGCATAATATTGATTGGTATAAAGAGTTTGAGAAACATGAAACCAAATAAGTTAAGTATTAGTATTATGAATGGATTAATTGAATCTATTGATAACTCGGATATTTCTGAGATAATAATTGATGGAACTTCTAGCTGTTTTGAAAATGCTTATATAATTCCAGGTATAGTAGATGCTCACGCACATATAATTGGATTAGGTGAAAATCTAAATACTATAAGACTAGAGAAAGCAAAATCTAAAAGTGAGTTAATTCAACTAATAAAAAAGATTGATACAATAGAAGGATGGATCACTGGTCGAGGTTGGAATGAAGAGAACTGGGATGATAAAGACTTGCATAGATTAGATTTAGATTCAATTAGTTCAGAAACCCCTATATTCTTAGTTCGAGTAGATGGACACGCAGCTTGGGTTAATTCTAAAGCATTAGAAGTATCAGGGATTAATAATCTTACAGCTAACCCCAAAGGTGGGAGTATCCAAAAAGATACAGAAGGCAACCCGACAGGGATATTAATAGACAATGCAATTGAGCTAGTTCGAGATAATATACCCAAAGTGAGTAATGAGCGAATTAAAAAGTATATTCTTGATGCTTGTTACGAGTGTCTGAGAAATGGAATTACTGAAGTTCATGATATGGATGTTCATTTAAATCATTTACAAGCTTATAAAGAGTTAGATAACGATAATCTATTACCTATTAGACTTGTGCAATATATCAGAGGATTTGACGGCGAGTATAAGCAATTACAACCTCGGCCCTACTTCGGAAATAATCTACAAATTATAGGCCTGAAGTTCTATGCAGATGGAGCATTAGGTAGCCGAGGTGCATTGATGATAGATAAGTATAATGATGCTGAAACTTACGGATTAGAGTTGATCAGTAGTGATGAATTATCTGAGAGAGCATCAGAGGGTTGTGATAATGGTTGGGACATAGCAGTTCATGCCATAGGTGATAAAGCTAATAGAAATGTACTCGATGTATATCAAAAACTTAGAAACGATAACTACAAAAATATATTAAGAATTGAACACTCTCAACTAGTACACCCTGAAGATATAAAAAGATTCTCAGACCTAAACGTGTTTGCTTCAGTACAGCCAATCCATTGCACATCTGACAAGAACATGGCAATAAAAAGATTAGGTGAAGATTACAAGTTTGCATACCCTTGGAAAACCTTATTAGATTTCAACACAATATTGATTGCTGGTTCGGACTTCCCTATCGAGGCACATAATCCTTTCTTTGGGCTTGATTCGTTTATAAATCGTAAAGCATTGAATGAAGAAGAAACTTGGCAAAAGCAAGAGACGTTAACACTCGAAGATGCTTTAAATTCATATTGTTACACCCCTCACTTAGCAACTAGAAATTCAAACTCTGGTTCATTAGAAATCGGCAACAGAGCTGATATAACTATCATAGACAATGACTTAAACCAATCAAATAACATCAAAAATACTAAAGTACTAGCCACTGTTTCCAATGGAACCTTAACTAAACACTTATAATATTTGTAATTAAATAATTTTTTTGTAATTTTGTGTCCTTTGCTAAAGCAAAGATTTAAAGGATGCAATTATATTTAAACTATTGACATCCATATTGTTAAACTAAATTAATTTTTTTTGGAGAGCTAAATGGCAGATACTGCTGTGAACGAATCACAAAAAAACGAAGAAGAAGTAAATACTGTAAAAGCTACAGTTGCTTCTGCACCAAAGCAAAGTAGCAAACCTACTGTTACTGAACTTATGGAAAAAGGATTTGATAGTTTCTTGAACTTAGATGATGATGCCTATGCCCAAATGGCTATAGGCTCAGTAATTGAAATTAAAGAAGATGAACTTGTTGAAGGTAAAATTGTAAATATTACCAAAGACGAAGTTCATGTTGATATTGGATTCAAGTCAATTGGTATAATTCCAAGAGCAGAACTAATCGGTTCTGAAAACTACGAAGTTGGTCAAAAACTTGATGTATTCATCGAGAATATCGAAGATTCAAGCGGACACATGATATTGTCTAGAAGACGTGCAGATTTCATGAAAATCTGGGATGATATTATGGATATGTTCGAGAATAGTAAAGTTACTACAGTTAACATACTACGTAGAATTAAAGGTGGTATGGTAGTAGATTTAATGGGTATCGAAGCATTCTTGCCTGGCTCACAAATAGACGTTAGACCAGTAAGAGATTTCGATGCATGGGTTGGAAATGATATCGAAGTAAAAGTAGTAAAAGTTAATCATCCGAACGAAAACGTAGTCGTATCTCACAAAGTGTTGCTAGAAGAGCAGTTAGCTGAGCAACGCGACGAAATCATGTCTAACCTTGAGAAAGGATTAGTACTAGAAGGTACTGTAAAAGCTATCTCAGATTTCGGTGTATTCGTTGATTTGGGTGGAGTAGATGGTCTAGTTCACATAACTGACTTATCTTGGGGACGTGTTTCACATCCTTCGGAAGTAGTTGATTTGGACGAAACTGTTAAAGTTGTAATCTTAGATTACGATCAAGAAAGAAAGAGAATTTCACTAGGGATGAAACAGCTTACTGAGCATCCTTGGGAAAGTATCGGTGCTAAATACGAAGAAGGCACTAAAGTAACTGGTAAAGTTGTTAGCTTGACAGATTACGGAGCTTTCATCGAAATAGAAAAAGGTATCGAAGGTTTGATTCACATTAGTGAAATGAGCTGGACTCAGCACATCAAACATCCTTCACAAATGGTATCTATGGGTCAAGACGTGGAAGCTGTAGTTCTAAACATAGACAAAGATGATAAGAAATTAGCTTTGGGTATGAAACAATTAGAGCCAGATCCATGGGAAGATTTGATGAAGAAATACCCTGTAGATTCTAAGCACGAAGGTATTGTTAGAAATCTAACTAACTTTGGTGTATTCGTAGAATTGGAGCCAGGTGTAGATGGATTAGTTCACATAAGTGATTTATCATGGACTAAGAAAATCCGCCACCCTGGTGAATTTGTTAAGAAAAACGACAGATTAGATGTTGTAGTTCTTAGCATAGATTCAGACCAAAGAAGAATAGCATTAGGACACAAACAAGTATTAGACAACCCTTGGGATACTTTCGAGAATTCTTATGGTGTTGATTCTGAAACAGAAGCTAAAATCGAAAGAATCATTGAGAAAGGTGTTATCGTTGAATTGCCTGATGGCGTTGACGGTTTCGTGCCAGTATCTCAACTTTCATTCGCACCTGTTAAGAACATAAGTGATTACTTCAAACCAGGTGATACATTACCTCTAAGAGTAGTTGAATTTGATAAAGAATCTAAGAAAATTGTATTGTCTGTAGTAGAAGCTCTAAGACATAAATCAGCTGAAGATATTGAAGCTTACAACAAGAAGCATCAAGTTCCTAATGCTGAGAAATATACTTTAGAGTCAGTACAACAAGCTACTCCTGAAGAAATCGAAGATTTTCTCAGAGAAACTAGTGTACTAAACAGCAATACTGTTGCTCCTAAAAAAGAAAAAGTAGAAGCTCCAAAGGAAAAAGCTACTGAAGAACCTAAAGCAGAAGAAACTACTGAAGAAGTAGCAGAAGCAGCAAAAGAGACTAAAGAAGAAAAACCTAAGAAAGCTAAAGCAACTAAAAAGAAAGAAGAAGCTCCAAAGGAAGAAGCTACTGAGGAAACTAAAGCAGAAGAAACTACTGAAGAAGTAGCAGAAGCAGCTGAAGTGACTAAAGAAGAAAAACCTAAGAAAGCAAAAACTACTAAAAAGAAAGCTGAAGCTCCAAAGGAAGAAGCTACTGAGGAAACTAAAGCAGAAGAAACTACTGAAGATGTAGCAGAAGCTGTTGAAGAGACTAAAGAAGAAAATTCTGAAGAAGAATAATCCAAAAGTACTTTTAGTATAGAATTGAAAAGGCTGTCTTTTAATTAAGACAGCCTTTTTTTGTACTATTATCAACAGTTATTTACTTGCATTCTGAAAGTAAGCGAATCTATTTCTGAATAATTAATGGTGAAATATAATTATCTATATCAGTTTTAACAGCAATAAAGTAATTGCCGGATGGTAGATTAGGAACTTCTAAACTCATTAAGCCAACTATACTGCTTTGTAAATTGCTAAACTCATATACTTCTGTACCTTCGATATTATAAATTACAATTCTATTTATATCTTTGATTTCTGTTGACTCGATTGTTATGTTATTTGTACTTCCCGTTATTATATTCGGATAGACATCTAAGCCAATATCTACTTTAGAAATATTAATATTGGTGGTAGAAGTAAAATCATCACTATATATAAGCCCCACATTTGTAGATATATACATTGTATTTCCAACAATGTTCACATTTTCAGATCTTAGATATTGAAGAAAAACACTAGGAATTTCATCAAGAAAATCTGAAAACACATCTACATATTTTAATTCATTATTGCTATATTCATATAATCCAATATCAGAAGATATATAAATTACATTATTATCAATAATCATATTTGTAAAACCACTTGGACTAATCAAAGTCTTTCCATCTGCATAAGATGTCATATCAGGGAATTTAAACTTTTCGGATTTACCGTTTGTCTTGTCATATCTTACAAGAAAAGATTCTATATTTTTGGTACCGGTATTAGTACGCTGCTTTAAAAGATAAATATAGTCTTTATCAACATCCATTTTTATCATAATTGCATTATCATCAAAATCTAATAGCTTATTAATATCAATTGAGTCCTTAATTTCACCATCTTCATATCTAAGTAATTTTGAAGAAGAAATCCAAAGTGATTTGCCATCTGAAACTATATCATAGAATCTCTCTCCTGAAGGTGAGACAATAGAGTATTCTAATTTAAGATTCTCATCTTGAATTGAAATTAATTCATTATATTTTGCATCTAAAACAATTGCAATAGCCCCACCTGCATTAGTGTCGATAAATTTGACATCTTGTGCTTCTGATAAGCAATATAACTTTTTATCATAGTCAATTACTTTTTTCATTATTCTTCTGAATTTATCATCCTGTTGATTATATTTATCGTCCAGTTCTAGAGTTTTCCAGTTGTATTTATCATCTAGTTTCAGAATTGAGTTTTTACCTGTGGCTACATAAATATAATCTTCAAAAGAAAACAATTGTGATTGAATATCTATTTTTAGTTCAATCTCTGTAGTTGATATTTTATTAAAATTATTATTATCAAGTTCAACAAGACTATATCCTTTCCCCTTACTATCCATTAACTTCAAAATTGTCTTGTTTCCAATTTCACCTGTCTCCATAAAACGATTTCCACTTATTTCTGCATTTGGAATTAACTTCCATGTTACAGAATATAAATTAATTGCACCTAAACTAATTACTAGATTAGCAAAAATAATAGCTATTATTCTATTCATAAATCCTCCAAAGATCTAAATTGAAAAAACATTTCTTTACAAGACAAATATCTATTTAAAAAGTTACAAAATAAATGAACTTTTTTTGGGGGAGTCTGAGACGTGTAATTTTATCTCTACAATCCGTGGAATCATAAAATCTGTCTAGTCCGTGATTCTGACAGGATAGAGAAAACCCATACCTTAGCTTGGCAAGCACGTTTCAGGTCTTAGTGATGACAACGTTTTATAAGGCTTAATAAGCAGCAGGAGCATTTGTATCATCATCATCAAAGTAGATATTGATATCACGAACATCATCATAGTTTTTTAATTTGCGGATTAGGAGTTCTTTTTCCACACCTTTTTTGAGTTTCATATTGTAGTAAACTTCTATAAAGTCTTTTTCATCTAAGGCTCTTACATTTACTACTTTTAGAGAATTTGTATTTGATTTTAATAGTTTTTTCACTTCGTCATTAATTTCATTAGGCTTATAAGTGATGTGTATCAGATAATTAACATCGGATGTCTGGAAGACATTAGTATTAGAAAGAATAAGTATGACTACACAAATGAATATAGTTCCAATTACTGCAACTAAATATAATCCTACTCCCGATGCCATTCCTATACCAAGAGAAAAGAAGATAAATACAATATCTTGTACATCACGCACAGCGGTTCTAAATCTGATAATTGACATAGCCCCAACTAAACCAAACGCAGTAGCTAAATTATTCCCTATCACTAGTAATACAAGAGATGTGATAATAGTCAGTAATATTAAAGAACTAACAAAAGTTCTAGAATAGTTAGGCCCTTTATAAGTCACACGATATACAATAGAAATAAGAACACCACAGATGAAAGATATACTCAATGAGTAGATTATCTCAAGCGCTGTAACTGGGAAAAGCTCTATGTATTGAAATTCATTCATATTATATTTGCTCCGCACGAAAATAAGCAAATCGTGATTGTTTTACTATTTCTTTATGACTATCTATACATATTATGTACTTAGAAGCCGATTCTCTATTTAATGAAAGTGATTCTGACATATTCCTTACCCAACTAGGTAAGAAATTATCAAACTTTATTTCTAAAATAAAATTATCCCTCATAGCTATCTTAACATCATCATCTACAAATAGTTGATCAATTTTAGGATAGGCAACACTTCTTAGATTTTTATCAAAAGTAATTCTAAGATTGTTGTTTGTTGGAAATATTTCAGTATATGGTTCCCTATCATATATTACATTGACAATTGGTCGAAGATTATAAGACATGACTTGGTAAAAAAATTTGTTCAAATCATCATCATCAGTAGTAATAGTTCTTTCATTAATCATTCTAAGTGATTCAAAATATTTGGTTGAATATCTATTTTTCATACCTGGTTCTTCGAACTTTCTCTTCACTTCGAAAAATACTGTCGAATCAGGGTTGTAATCATATCCTCTTAGTCGTACTTTTTTTCGATGTTTTAATCCAGATATTTTCTCATAATAATGTTTTAAATCTATAGAGTCGAAATATATACTTCTTACAGTGTAATGCTTTCTATTTGGGTCAACATGATCATCTATTCTTAGCTTCGTTGATATAATATTACGAAGAAGAGGTATTTTGCTTCTATGAACATAGAATTTATACTCAAATCTCAAATTTAGAATCCCAATTTTCTTTTAGCATATGTATAAAGTGGAACTTTTTCTGAGTAGATTGACGCTCTACAGATCATTCCTGGTCTGATGAATTTGTCTGGATTTGTTACTCTAGCAGTTACTAAAAAGAATTGATCACGTCCTCTGATACGAATTTCATCCTCGATATTAGTTATAACAGCGTTATATATATTATCAGTTTTGTCAATTGAAAGTTCAACTTTGTCATCTAGATCAACATAGCCGATTTCATATACTTTTACAGGTATCTTAACTATAAAATCAGAAGGGTCTTTGATTTTTATCAAATCTATACTGTCTTGATAATAATTTATAATACCTCTAAATGGAGCTTTTATTATATACTTGTCTTTCTTTTGTTCTAGGTTGGCTATCCTTTCTTGAAGAGTTTTTATCTGGGATTTTATTACATCAAGAATCTCTGATTTTTCACCAGTAGAAACTGTTTCTAAACTCTTTTGAGCAAGTTGCAAATTGATTTTGGCTAAGTTATTGGCATTTTTGAATCGATCATATTCTAGTTGTGGAATCAAATCTTCTTTGACCATTTTCTCTGCACGTTCGAGTTGAATAGTAGTAAACTCTACATTACTTTTTGCAATTCTTAACTTGTCATCAAACTCTTTAATAATAGAAGCTTTTTGACCTGTAACTTTATCTTGGTATTCCGCTTTTGCAACTTCTAATTGGGATTGAAGAGTTATGATTTGCTCATTTATAACATCTGAATTAATCACTGCAATTGTATCATCTTCATTAATTCTTTTATTGTGACTATAGAAATTAATCTTAGCTACATCTCCCCTGTCGAATATATAATCTGTCTTAGAAGTAGAGAAGTTACGGTCATTATCTATAATCATTGAACTCAATTCACCATTATTATCTCGTGTCAATCGCCATTCTTTTGCAGAATATACAAGAGAATTTGCCTCAATCAAGTAATTAACTTCAAAAGGGGCAAGGATAAATAGCGGTGCTATAAATAATAATATGACTGAATATTTTCTTATCATTGTAACAAAATTAACACAATTTTAACAATTTATTGAGTAGTTCTAATAGTTAGATACATTTAATTATAATATCCTTTGTTAGTTTATAGAATTTATGCTATTTCAATATTTTATATTCTGAATTGAAGTATGCTTTTTCGAAAAAAAGCCCATTTGCTGGCGCAATAGTAGAACATAAACTCCTGTCTTTTTTCAATAATGAGTTCTTTAGATAATCTACTCCCATTTTTCCAGAGCCTATATCTACTAAAGTTCCCACTAAACTCCTAACCATAGAATATACGAATCTATTAGACTTAATGTTCAGTTTTATGTCTGTTTCATTGATTTTTATCCAATCACATTTCTCTAATATGCACTCATAATGATTAAGATCATTATTAACTTTGGAATAGGTAGTAAAATCATGCTTACCTATAATCGATGCTGATGCCTCATTCATCAAATTAATATCTAACTGCTCTTTATAATGAGCAAAGTATCTTCTTTTGAATACAGAGTAATCATTAGTTATATAATAGCTATACTCCCTTGATATAGCATCGAAACGAGCATTATAGTCCTGTTCTATTATCTGAGCCTCTAATAGCTGTATATCATTTGGTAGTACAGTATTAATGGCAGGAACAATCTTATCTTCTGGGATTCTGAAATCATCAACTTTTATAGTAGCAATTTGACTAATACCATGTACACCAGTATCGGTTCTACCAGCTGCTATTATTTTATACTCATTTCCAGTTTTCAATTCGAATGCTTTGGTTAATTCTCCTTGTAATGATCTTTGACCCGGTTGCATTTGCCAACCACAAAAATCCGTTCCATCAAATTGAAATTTAATTATTAATGTTTTCACTTTAGTATCACCCCCGCTTCTTCAGCCCAAAAGAGCAAATCTAATTCATCCATTGGTATTCCAACTTTATTTGAAAACTCTAAGAACTGTTTAGAGACAGAATCATATCTTGATTTAGTTGAAATATTAGGTACTTCAGTAAACACTCCGCAGGTGACTAGATGCTTTAGTATATGCCTATCAAGTATTGCTAGGTTCAAATATCCTATATTCCTCAAATAATGAGCAGATTCTTTTCTTCCTATACCATTTATATTGTTATTTAGCCATTCCCTCTTCTCTTCACCAGATAAATTTGAATCTAATACTGCTTTTATATCAATCCATTGTTCCTTAATGAGAACCAATCTTTTTGATTTTTGATTGTGAAACCTTATATAATTAGAATTATTGCGTAGTATAGGAGTTGGATCCAAATCATTATTTAGAAATCCAAGTTTTTCCAATTCTAACTGTACAGCCATAGCTGAGCTAGCTCTACTTTGTGGGGTACAAATACAAAAACACAATTCATAAAAGTATTTGGACTCTGATACGTTTTTGAAATCATCTAACCTTTGTCTAATCAAAGGTTTTAATTTTTCATATTTTTCCTGAAAAATATCAGGCAATTGTATGGAAATCATAATAATAAATTTTATATTTAATTTTTACTAATTTAAAAATTTAAGCTGGATAAATAATGCAAATTGAAAAGATACAAGAAGAGTTGAGAGAAATGGGAGTCGATGGTTGGTTATTTTATGATTTTCATGGAAGAGATCACATCGCTGCTAGAATTTTAGAATTACCTTCCGGACACATGGCTACTAGAAGATGGTTTTATTATATACCTGCTAATGGAACTCCTATAAAACTCAATCATAAGATAGAGCCCAATTACTTAAAACACCTACCTGGTGATAAAGAATTATATCTTCCTTGGCAACAACTTTCCTCAAAATTGAAAGACATATTGAAAGATGCGAAGAGTATAGCTATGCAGTACTCACCTAATAATGATATACCTTATGTCTCGATAGTTGATGCTGGTACTATCGAGCTAATACGAGGGTTTGGAGTTGAAGTAGTTAGCAGTGGTAATCTTGTAAGTATTTTTGAATCACATTTAACAGATGAAGAAATAGAAGATCACAGAAAATGTGGTGATGTAATGCAGATGATTAAGGATAATGCATTCAAATATATAAGAGATAGAATTGAGAATGAGAGCCCTGCTACAGAATATGAAGTACAACAATATATGCATCAGCAATTTAGAGATAATGGTATATTTTGGGATCATGGACCAATTGTTGGAATAAATGAACATGCTGGAGACCCTCACTTCGAACCAACGCCAGAAAATAGCCATAAAATCAATGATGGCGATTTGGTACTAATTGACTTATTTGCACGATTTGAGAAAGAAGGAAGCATTTATTATGATGTCACCTGGATGGGTTTTGTTGGAAATGATGTACCGGAAAGAGTTAAAAATATATTTAAAATAGTCGCAGATGCAAGAGATGCTGGCCATAACTTAGTTAAAGAAAGATACTCTGCTAATCAGGAGTTATCTGGAGCTGAAGTTGATGATGCCGTTCGAAAAGTAATAATAGATGCTGGGTATGGAGAATATTATTGGCATAGAACTGGGCATAATATAGCAACTGATTGTCATGGTAATGGTGCTCATATTGATAATCTAGAAACCAAAGATGATAGATTACTAATTAAAGGCACTATCTTTTCTATTGAACCTGGAATCTATATACCTGAAGAAAAACTTGGGTTTAGAACTGAGATAGATGTAATAATCGATAATGAAGGGAATATAGATGTAGCAGGAGCTATACAACAAGAATTAGTAATTATATAATTTTTGAATACCTACTAAACTAAAAATGCCACTCTTTTGAGTGGCATTTTTTTTACTATTTTTTTTTTAATATATCATTTAGAAGCAGTTGCTTCTTCAGCTGGTTTCTCAGCAGATGGTTCAGCTTCTTTGTCGCCTTCACCTAGTACTTTACCTAGCAACCATTTAGCCATTGCTTTACTTTCAGCAGGAGTTAACCCTTGGTTAGCCATACCTGCAGGATAATCTTTAGTGTTCTGAGGATAAGGGTTTAGTATAAATTTAACTAGTTCAGCTTCCTTACCTTCATACTTTGGAATAACATCATTATATGCAGGTGCTGTTAATTGTTTCTTATCAAATTTGTGGCAAGCTATACATCGAGTATCATAAATTGCTTGTGCATCTACAACAGGTGCTTCTTCAGAACTAGCATAACCTGCATGTCTTTCTTCTTCTGCTTTAGTATGAATCTCTGATATACTATTTAAATTTTCTGCCACACTAATATGAAAAGCTTGTTGATCTTGTGCAGCAAACATTGCAAAAGATATCATTATAAACATAAAACCATACTTAATTCCAGAAGAATGTTCTTCTGCTTTTGTCAAATAAATTGATTGAGCAAAGAAAACAACAAAAAGTAAAGATAATAAACCAAATACAAACATCAAACCTGAAAGTGCATTATTAGGAATACTTACTATTTGGAAAGCATACAATAGAGGAATTAATAAAGCAGAATTCAAACCAAATTTTCTAACAAAATTCTTAGATAGATTTTTTACTTCTTCATTAGCAAATTTATACCCACCTTGCCATGAAAATGCATAGAACATATATACAGCTGATGCAAAAGCAGTACCCATTGCTAATATTAATAATGTCTTAAAAGTTGTATTAGCACTGAACAACATTTCAAATATTGATTGTCCCCACATAGAATTATCATAAGCATAAGTAGTAGCACCAGATAAGAACCAAGTAGCAACTATAAGCAATAAGATACCCCATATACCAGTGAATGCACCAGTGTTTTCAATATCTTCATCTAAATCATGATAATCTTCGACTATCGATTCACTCTTAGAACGAACATTAGTCTTGAAAGAGTAAAACACTGATTTAAAGTTTAATGAGTTCTTGTAAACATAGATAGAAGCAACAGCCATCGAAAATACTAATAGGCCTACAATTATATATCCAACAACATCACCCTCAGTACCTGCAAGTAATTGAGGATAGCCTAATATAAAGCTGAGGAAAGGAACAATCCCAAGACCAAACCACATACCTGTAATACCAGTACCAACTTTGATTAAATCTTGAGCCAACTTTTGATATCTGAAGTCATTATCTTTCTTTGCTTTACTAGCAGCTCTATAAGAAAGAAATACAGACCCAAACAACAAACCTGTATAGGCGAAAAGAAAAGATGCTGATATATATAGCATCAATCTGATTAACGTCAAATGACTAGAACCAACGGGAATAACCAAGTCATTAAATAGTTCCATTACTTTGCCTTTTTCTAAATTATTTTATCAATTATTATTAAAATTAGAATCAAAAGTACATATATATTAATAAACATAAATGTCTTTCTAATTCGTTTTCTGTCTAATTCTCGTTCAAGAAGATACCTAGCACTATAAACTAATGCTAACTCACTTATAAAAAATATTATTTGAGTACTGCTATTATCAATTACTCCATAAAATGGAATTATAAGAGCCAGTGACGCAAGTGAAACAATCCAAACGAAAGTAACCCTTCCTATTTGTGCTTTGTTCAACCATCTATTAAGCATTACAAATCCAGCCTTATCATATTGATCATCAAACAACAATAATAACAACCAAAAATGTGGCATTTGCCATAAAAATAAGAATAGAGCTAAAGCCCAAATAACAGGAGCACCTATATATCCACCAGCTGCAACCCAACCAATAAGGGGAGGTAGTCCTCCAACAATGGCACCAGGCAAAACTGCTAGATTAGAAACTCTTTTCATAGGAGTATATACTAAGTTATAAATTAGTAAAGTAACTAATCCAACTAGCATAGGAGCTATTTCTCCAGTCCCTAAAAGCAATAACATACCTAATAAAGATAATATACTAGATATAGCAAAACCGATACTAGAGTTTATTCTACCTGAAGCAAGGGGTCTATTCCTAGTTCTATCCATCATTGGGTCAATTTTTCTTTCTTGCCAATGATTATAAGAAGCAGAACCCATCGACATCAACATAGTACCAAAGAAAACTAGTACTAGATTAACATCAAATTTAACTTCATAAAGTAGATAACCCACAATAGCTGTAATAGCAACTGAAATCGATATTCTATATTTACCAAGGTCAAATAAATCTTTTATGATATTTGTATCTTCTATTTTCACAGAACTATTCACTAAATCCTCTCATATTAGAAAGGACTCAAATTAGTTTTCTTTATTCTCTGACATCTCATTCGAATCAGATTCAGCAGATTTTTCTTCAGTTGTATTTACTTCTTCTTTATCTTTACCACCTTGCGACTCAACCCAAGCATAGTATTCATCTTGTTCCATAACAATAAATTTTTTGTACATATTCCAGTGGTTTAGACCACAGTATTCAGCACATGCTATGTCATATTCTCCAGTTTTCTCAGGAGTTATAACTACAAAACCGTTGCTACCTGGAACAGCATCTTCTTTTATTCTGAAAGCAGGAATATAGAAACTATGTAATACATCTAAAGAAGTAATATTGAATTTAAGGGTTTTCCCAACGGGCACAAAAAGTGTATCCGTCACTGTACCATTTTCGTATTTAAAATCCCAATTCCACATTTTAGCAGTTACAAAGTATTCCTCATCAAATTTTTCAGTGTTTCTTAAATCAGAGAAATCTTTATAACCGTAATAGAACATAGACATTACTAGTAAAGTAGGAATTATAATCCAAGTAACTTCTATAGCAACATTACCATGATATTGAGTAGGTATCGGGTTCTTACTAGCCCGATATTTAATAACGAAATAAATCATTGCTACAGTTATCAGCAGCAGCATAAGTACCGATATAACAGTAATATAGAGCATTGCACTATCAACTGTACTTGAGTATCTAGAAGTTTGTTCAAACATTTTCTATCCAGTATATCTATTGAATAAATCAAATGAATACATTATAAATATAACTGTGAATACTAACCCGCAGGCCAATAATATACTTTTCATAAGTATGTCGTCATATTTTATATGCATAAATATATTAATTACAAGCATCGCCTTAATAGATGCTATAAGCATTGCTACAAAAAACGTATAATTCCCTAAATCAACACTTGCAACGGTAACCGTCAAAGCAGTTAATGCAACAAGTACTAGCCAAATCATGACGTTTTTTCCGTAACTTGGTAAGTGTTCGTGTGTATCGACACTTGTATGTTCGTTATGTCCGCTCATTTTTAACCTTTTAATGTAATAGATAGAACAATGGAAATAAGAAAATCCAAATTAAATCAACTAAGTGCCAATATAATCCCGCATTTTCTAAAACGATATATTTATCTGAGTTTATAGTCCCCGTTCTAATAAAAATAAAACAGAATACCATAACTACCATCCCAACTATAACGTGGAATGTATGTAACCCTGTCATTAAATAATACAGTCCAAAGAATACAACTTCTCCAGCAGGTCTAGTTTCTCTTAGTTCCATTGATCCAGGAAAAATACCATGGTGGATTTTAGCAGACCACTCAAAGTATTTATTAACACAGAATGTAGCACCAAATCCAAAAGTAACTATAAGATAAAAGAGAGAAGTTTTAATACTTTTCCTACGTAGAGCAACAATTGAAAGTACCATTGTCAAAGAACTTGTCAAAAGAACAAGTGTATTAACAGCTCCCATAACAATATTAAGCTCCATTGCCGCATTATGATAGTCATGAGGATAAGCAATTCTATATCCATAATACAAGACAAATAACCCACCAAATAGTAACACTTCTGTAAAGAGAAATAACCACATTCCAAATTTGGAACCGTAATCATCTCTATGAAAATGTACGTATAATTGATTGTTGTCACCATAACCGTGCCCGGCATGATTATTTGAATGCCCGTGAGCATCAACAGATGTAGTACTCAATTTAGCTATTCTCCTGATTTATAATATCATTTTCTTTGTTTTCTATATATTTTACGTCTTCAAAATTTCTTTCATCATGACCGTGATAATCATATGGATCATGACTAGGCACTGGTGTTTCTATAAAATTCAACAATGGTGGTGGAGATGGCATAGTCCATTCCAAAGTCTTAGCACCCCACGGATTTGAACCAACTGGTTTACCTTTAAAGATTGCTATCAATAAATTAGTAAACATTAGCAATATCGAAGCTATTAATATCCAAGAACCTACAGTCGAAATCACATGATAAATTTGAAACTCAGGTAAGTAATCAAAATATCTTCTAGGCATTCCCATATATCCCATAATAAACATTGGGAAATATAGAACATTTGCTCCAATAAAATACAATACTACGCCAATTTTTGCAACTTTTTCGTTGTGCATTTTTCCAAACATCTTAGGAAACCAAAAATGCATTGCTGCTATAAACATAGATAGAATACCACCAATAATCACATAGTGAAAGTGTGCTATTACAAAATAAGTATCGTGTAAGTGAATATCAGTCGAAATTGAACCTAAGTGTAATCCGGTTAATCCACCAATAGAGAACAAGAAAATAGCACTTAAAGCCATTAACATAGGTGATGATAGAACTATTGTTCCTCTCCATAATGTAGCAACCCAGTTAAATACTTTAACTCCCGTAGGGATAGCAACAAAGAATGTTAAGAAAGAGAAAACAGTTCTTGCAGTATCACTCATACCGCTTGTAAACATATGGTGTGCCCAAACTACATAGCCAATAAAAGCAATTGCTATAGTCGAATATGCCATTACTTTATACCCGAATACAGACTTTCTAGAGAAAGTAGCAATAATGTCAGATATAACTCCAAATGCAGGTATCGCCATTATATAAACTGCTGGATGCGAATATATCCAGAATAAATGCTGATAGAGTACAGGATCACCACCAATTGTGGGATCAAATATACCAAATCCAAATGATCTTTCTAATAAGACAAGTACGATTGTAATACCAATTATAGGTGTTGCAACTACTTGAATCCAAGCAGTTGAATATAAAGCCCAAGTAAATAATGGCATCTCAAACATTTTCATTCCTTTAACTCTCATCCTATGGCACGTAGTAACAAAGTTGAGACCAGTCAAAATCGAGGAGAATCCAAGAATAAAAGCTGCCATTAGCGGTAATGTGACATCTGTACCTGTCCTTAAGCTATAAGGTACATAAAAAGTCCATCCAGTATCTATATGTGTTTGGAATATCAATGAATAAAGTGCTAAAAATGCACCTGTCAAATATAAATGATAAGAAAAGAGATTCAATCTAGGAAAAGCAACATCTTCAGCTCCTATTTGTAAAGGAAGGAAGAAATTACCAAATACAGCAGGAATACCTGGTATAATGAATAGGAATACCATTATCATACCATGCAGAGTAAAGAATGAATTATATGTCTGAGCATCAACAATTGTTGGCCCAGGAGTTAACATTTCTAATCTCATCAAAAAGGCAAAAGTTAATCCTACCAAGAAAAAAGATAGAATTGAAATCAAATACATAATTCCGATTCGCTTATGGTCTGTTGTTAATAACCATGCAAGCAAGCCTTTATGTTTTGTTTTAACTTGATAAAAGTTCGTATAATTTGTGTTAGTTGTATTGTTCATTTTACAACCGTCTCCTTTTTATTTTTTTCTTTTCTGGAAGAAAATATTAAATATCCAATAAATATAAGTAACGTTAAAGTTACAGTTCCCCCTACTATAGGGAGTAAATTAAGAACATAAGATTTTCCTTTCGGATCATATTTAAAGCACAGTTCCAAAAAATTATTAATGGTTGGTTGTGCTAAACCTTTACTTGCTTCAATAATTGACATTTTAAAATTAAATGGCAAAAATTCGGTTCCATTGTGATATCTAGTTATTTTGCCATCTGGTGATAATACAACTAAGATTGCACTATGAAGATAATCTTTTTCACCTTCCTTAGAAAAATTGAAGCCAAGTGCTTTTGTCAATTTTCTAATTTGTACACTATCGCCAGTCATAAACTTCCAGCCATTCGGATCAATATTTCTGTTTAATCCAGCCAAATAGTTCTTTTTCCACTTTGAAGATATTTTAGAATCTTCATTATGGTCAAAACTAATTGAAAAGGCATTGTAATCTTGACCCGGAATCAAATCTGTTGATTCGATTACCTCTGCAAAACCTTCTAATAAGGGACTGCAAATACCAGGACAATTGAAGTAAACCATAGATATTACTGCTGGTTTACCATCTAACTGATCGAAGAGATTTACTTCTTCCCCGTCAGAGTTTGTGAAAACTACATTCTTAGGAATGTATTCTCCAAGTTTTTCTTCAACACCTACTTTTTCGTTTGCTTCTTTTTGTGCAAATAATAGTGTAGGTAATAGTAAACAAAGAACTAATCTTTTAATAAACATTTTAATACGTTAGTTAACTGAATATAAACCAACTAATTTTGAGTGTAATTGTGACCACTCTTCGTCTGTTAAGTTTACCACTTTAGTGTTAAAACCATTTTGTGGTAAATCACTTAATATTAACTTTTTAAATTTGCTCATATCAGTTTTCCAATCATTAGAATTGTTTAGAGAGTATAACGCTCTATCAACGTCTATAGTGTTATTTGTTACTATTGCAACATCACTAGATTGACTGAAATTAGCTTTTACATTTTTAAAGTTTGTTGTCTTATCTTTTGCAACCAATTTTGTCGCTTTTTCTAAAGAAATTTGATTTTTTGTAGTTCTACCATCAGCTAGAGAATATGTTAGATCTAAGTTTGACAATTCATCTTCACTAACTTCTGGAAAATCGGCGAAAGTTCTTACATAATGAATAAGACCAAATCTTTCCTTAACAGTTAGTTGATTATATGAATTCATACCATTAGCAACTATACCTTCTTCTAGTGTCTTGTACATATCAGCAAAAGAGCGTCCATTTGTCCAGCCATCTTCTGCATGAAAGTTACGAGGTGGAGGATTAAGCCCACCACCAGCGGGACCATCACCTTTACCATTCTCACCATGACAAGAAACACAGTTCGCTTGAAATAGTTCTTTACCTGTAGCTATCAATTCTGGTGAAGGATTATTACCCAATTCTGAAACATCTATTCCTTCTTGTAATTGACCTTTTTGTTCTACTACATCATTTTGTCTTTCTACATTTATAGAGTTAATAAACTTAGTATCATTATCAGAAATATAATCCTGATGTTGAACATAATACTTTCCTGCTATAATTATAGATACAAGTACAACTAAGTAAACTAATCCCATCCATCTAGACGGAGTAGAGAATATTTGCTTAAAGTCAACTTCTGTTTGATATTTTTTATTATCTGACATTTCTTACTCTATAAAATTAATTATATTCTAAAATCTAAAGCTCTATTCAACTTAGGATCGCCAATCGGGATATGATTTTTCTTATTAGCAGCCAAATAGTAAAATACTAGTATAATACCCGCTGAAAGAGAAATAAATCCTAATTCTATCCAACCAAATACTGGCCCTTCAGTTCCACTCATTCTATTATAAGTAGGCATAACTAACCAATACATATCATATATATGTGCACCTATTATCCAAAATGCAGCTAGTTTTAGTCTACTTGGATTCATCTTAGAATTACGGTTCAAGAGTAAACCGAAAGGGATTATAAATTTAATAAATATTAAGCCTATTGAAAGATACTCCCAGCCATTTTCCATTCTTGGTAAGAACCAAAATGTTTCTTCAGGAATGTTAGCATACCATATCAACATATATTGTGAGAATGCCATGTACATCCAAAAAGCTGTGAATGCAAACATCAATCCACCCATGCTATAGTAATGATTACCATTAATCTCTTTTAATAGATTACCATTACTTTTTAATTTCAATGTTAGCAACGTAAGTACAGCCATAGCCGTAGCAAATGTACCAGCAAAATAGTATACACCAAATATTGTAGAGAACCAATGTGGTTCCAAACTCATAGCATAATCTATAGCAACCATAGTAATACTTATAGCAAATAATGGCATGAATACAGCTGAAATCAATGCATTTATTTTCGTTGTTTTTTGGCTTTGAGTAGTATCTTGTCTAGTTGAGTTTCTTAAGTAAGTAAATAGAAAGATAGACATAACTACAAAAATACCTATAGAACGAGCATAAAAGAATTCTGTATTCAAATATGGTGATTTCTGATATAGAATAGGGTCATTCACTACAACGTTTAAATGAGTCCATTCATATATGTCATGCATATTGAATAATATAGGTAAAGCAAGCAATGGCGTAGCTAAAAATATAAATCCTTGATGCTCTGCAATTCTTCTAAAAGGTACGCTCCAAACTGCACCAGCAATATGTTCTAGAGCAACTAAAAATATAGCACCCAAACCAACACTGACAATAAGCAGTAATGATATTATATTGTTGAAAGAAGCTCTCATTGGATCAACTTGATACGCTATAAATGCGGATACTATTCCAATTATTAAAAGAGGTAAACCAAATTTTAGAAAACCTTTTGGTAAATCTTTCTTAATGTAGTTTATTTTTGTTTCGTGGTTACTCATTGCATATCCTCCTCTTTTGCGTCTAACGCTCTTTGCAATTTTCTAACATAATTCACTATAGCCCATCTTTCTTTTCTTGTTACAGTTTTCTTATAACCAGGCATTACGTTTTGTCCTTCAGTGATTACGTGATAAATCCTTCCATCAGTCCAAGACAACAATTTGTCCGAATGAAGTGTAGGGCCATTAGGGAATTGACCGTTAAGTCTAGAATCACCTTTAGCCAAATCTCCGTGACAAGGACTACAGTATGTTAGATATTTTTTCTTTCCTAATGCTATATTCTCTTCATCGGCTACGAATGGGTTTACCAAATTATCGGAAGCACCGTCTGGGTCTTCACTATAAAGGTAAGGCATAAATCCTCTTGCTACCGTACCTTCAACAGGCTCTCTTGAACTAATTCCATTTTTAAAGAAATCTGAATGATCTTGAGCAGTAACTTTATGTTGTAATAACATCCAATCAAATGGAGGTAAATACAATGCTTTATTCATATGTAAATAAACGCTTATAGAAGTAAAGCCTGCAATCAGAAACATTCCAATTACAAATTTAGAATCTAAAATTTTATGTTTTGTATTTACTTCTTCTTCATCGAAATAAATCTCATCTATTTGATAAGCACCAATAGATGCTAAAAATGCTTTCACTTTATCTAAATCAAATTTAGGATCAACTGCTTCTATATTAACACCAAATTTATCAGACGAAACAGCTTTCATATAACTACTATCGTGTAGAGGATGTGCATTATTCGGAAATTTGAAATAGAATATTAACATAACAGCTACTGTTAGTACTGCACCAGTCAATATTGTGATTTCAAACATAATTGGTACGAATGCTGGTAAAGGAAATAATGGTTTACCACCAATTACTTGAGGATAATCAATATTGTATACCCAATACATAAAGAACAGCATCAGTGACATACAAGTCAAACCAATAGTTATAGTATAGTAACCCATTTTAGAGGATTTCAACTTCATAGCGCCATCCATTCCGTGTATCGGATAAGGCGTATTTACATCATATTTTTCGTATCCTGCATCTGCTACTTTCGAAGCTGCATGCATGATATCATCTGGCGTTTTAAACAACGCTGCTACTGAATATAATTTACTCATGGTCTTCACCTCCATGATGAGATGGTTGTGCCCCTTCAGATACTGCTTTTATTTCAGCAATAGCTATAGAAGGTAAGAATCTTGTGAAAAGTAATGTCAAAGTAAAGAACAATCCAAAACTTCCTAATAAAATGGCAAAGTCAGTAATTGTAGGTCTATAATAAGCCCAACTTGAAGGTAAGAAATCTCTTGATAGTGATGTAACAACAATCACAAATCTCTCAAACCACATACCAACGTTTACAAATATTGCAATTATAAACATAGGTACTATACTTGTTCTGATTTTCTTTATCCAGAATAGTTGAGGAATAAATACGTTACAACTAAACATAGTCCAATAAGCCCAGGCATATGGTCCAAAAGCTCTATTCACAAAAGTGAAATATTCAGGTTGACTTCCAGAATACCAGGCTATGAAAAACTCCATAGAGTAAGCATAACCAACCATTGTACCTGTCAGTAATATAATCTTATTCATTGTTTCAAGAGTTTTCAAGGGAATCAAATCATCCATATCAAACACTTTTCTAATAACAATTAATGAATTCTGTACCATAGCAAATCCAGAGAAAATCGCTCCCGCAACGAAATAAGGCGGGAAGATAGTTGTATGCCATCCAGGTAGGATAGATACAGCGAAGTCAAAGGATACAATTGTGTGTACAGAAAGTACTAAAGGAGTTGCTAAACCAGCAAGTATCAAATAAGTCATTTCATAATGTTGCCAATGTCTATTTGAGAATCTCCATCCTAAACTAAAGATTGAATATATAACTTTTTTAATTTTACCAGTAGCTCTATCTCTAAGAAGCGCGAAATCGGGGATAAGTCCTACATACCAGAATACTAACGATACTGTAAAGTATGTAGAAACGGCGAACACATCCCATAACAATGGCGAATTGAAGTTCACCCAAACTGCATGTTGGTTCGGATATGGTAGCAGATAAACAGCTGCAACCCAAGGTCGCCCAGTATGTATAATTGGGAATATCAAAGCCGTAATAACGGCAAATATCGTCATGGCTTCTGCAAATCGAGCAATACCGTTTCTCCATCTTTGTCTTAGAAGGAATAAAATTGCTGAAATCAAAGTTCCTGCGTGACCGATACCAACCCAGAATACGAAATTAACAATTGGAAACGCCCAACCTACTGGGTTATTATTACCCCAAAGACCAGTACCATAATAAAATGATAATGCAATCCCAATTGTTCCTATTAATAGCAAAGTGGATGTAAATCCTATCGCTATGAAAAACTTTTTGTTAGGTATTCTGTCTAAAGGTGCAACGATCAGATCGTCAATCTCTTTCAGAGACCTTGTACCTTTGACATTTACTTCATTTTTTGTATAATCAATGGTGCTCACTATTCACTCCCAATGAATCTGAATTCCGTAATTTTGCTAAATATGTTACGTTCGGCTTAACATTCAAGTAATCTAATACATGATAACCAAGATTGTGTTCTCTCATCATTGCTACTCTTGAATCTTTGTCATTTGCATTTCCAAATTCAATAGCGTTAGCAGGACAAGCGTCTTGACAAGCTGTAGTTACATCAGAACCTTTTAATGTTCTTCCATCTTCTTTTGCATTTTGTCTAGCTAGTGATATTCTTTGTACACAGAAAGTACATTTTTCCATAACCCCTCTAGCACGTATAGTAACTTCAGGATTCATCATTATCTTAGTAGATTCTGTTTTATAATATCCATTAGCTAAATTGTTTCTAAAGTCAAAGAAATTAAATCTTCTTACTTTATAAGGACAGTTATTACCACAGTAGCGAGTCCCTACACAACGGTTATATACCATCTGGTTAAGTCCGTCTTTACTATGGGTAGTTGCTACTACTGGGCATACATTCTCACAAGGTGCATTATCACAATGTTGGCAAAGCATTGGTTGATTACTCATAATAGGATCTTCAGGAGTACCTGCGAAATACCTATCTATTCTCATCCAACCCATTTCACGTCCAATACCAACTTCTTCTTTACCTACTACAGGTATATTATTCTCAACATAACAAGCAATACTACAAGCATTACAACCGATACATTTATTCATATCAATTGACATCGCCCATTTCATGTTGTTATATTCAAAGTCTTTTGTGATACTGAATATTTCGTGTTCGTGTTCTTTCAATATTTTAGGATTTTCTAAGTACTCTGATACTGTTGCTTCTTGGATTATACTTCTAGCTCTAGCGAAAGTCTCACCACCACCAGTAACTTCTCCTTCAGCATTCTTTCTTATATCAGTTCTTAAAAAGTCATCATCTAACGCATGATGCTCTTGAGTTGCAACTAAATTGTATTTGTTGCCAGTTGGTTTTACAGTTGCACCTGTATAAATCCATTTTGATAGACCTTTACTAGTCATAAATGGTGTTACATCAAATCCAACTCCGTTCCCAATAGCACCGCTGTTAGTTCTTCCATATCCTAAGTCAACAGCTATAACTTTTTCAGCCATTCCTGGTTGAATTAACACTGGTAAATCAATAGCTTTGCCGTTAAGTGCAACTTCTAACATATCCCCTATTTCAACATTCAGCTCTTTAGCTGTAGCTGGGGATATCATAGCACAATTATCCCAAGTAATCTTAGTTATAGGGTGAGCAGATTCTTGTAAAAATCCATTTCCAGCATATCTACCATCTCTAATAAAATAGTTTTCTTGTAAAATAACACTATAATTAGATTTGTTAGTAGGTTTGATTCCAGATATTGAACTAGAGTTTACATCAGTTGAAACTATAGATGTTTCATTGAATGTTGTAACTCCATCATGTAGAGTAGCAAACCAAAATTCTTTGAAAGGTACAGATCTATTTAGTGATGGGTAAATGTTTGTTTCCCAATTACTTTGTAGATATTTGTGATAAATATCTTCAGAATAATTTTCTCCGCCGTTCATCCAATTAAGTAGAATTGCTTCCTTTTGTCTAGTATCGTAAAGAGGAGCTATAACTGGTTGTTGTGTCGAGATAACACCAGTTCTGATTTTAGCATCTCCCCATGATTCTATGTCATGATTGATACCTAGAACATAATTACTATTAGTAGTTGTTTCATTCTCGAATTCACTTAAAGAAACAACTGTTTTTACTTTCTTTAAATTCTCTGCAGTAAAGTGGTATGGCAAATGATATGTAGGATTAACATCTACATTAATTAATACAGCAACTTTACCAGATTTAACATCATTAGCCAATGAATCAATTTCTTCATCAGTTGATAATTTAATAGCGCTATAGTTTGATTCACTTTTTCTATAAAGTTCACTAGCACCTATTAAATCATTCAAATAGTTAATAGCAACATGCAAATCAACTGGTAATTGCTTACCACCAATCACGATTGCTTTTCCACGATTGCTTTCCAAATCACTAAGTAACTTAGATGCTGCTTCGTGTTTCCATTTATTTTCTTTTGCTAACGATTCAAGTGATTTAAAACCAGATATTGTAGGTTTACCTTGCTTAGATGCAAAGTGATTAACTAATGAAGCCACTACATCTAGGTAGTTTTCAGGAGTCAATCTTAATCTATAATCTGCATTAGAACCTGATAAACTATAAGAGCCTTCTATTTGGTAGAATCGGCTATAACTAGTTGGATTTTCGAAGTCTCTATTAGTTGCAAATTGTCTGATATTCTCATTGACGTTACCGTCGGTACCAAGAAAATCTGAATCAATAGACAAAATAATAGACGCCTTATCCAAATCTATAAGAGGATAATTATTACCACCTGTAGATTTATTCCAAGCTATTTGCTTATTGTTATCATTGAATAGTTCAAAGCTATAAACTTTAGTAGTAGGATATTTAACTTTGAAATCTTCAATTAGCTTAGCATAAGTAGGAGAAACTATTTTTCCTGTAAAAATAGCAATCTCTTTTCCAGAACTAGAAGCAGAGTTAAGAGATTGGATTATCTCTTTATCAATAACTTTCCAATCTGAATCAACAAGCTTTGAACCTTGAATTTTTCTAGGTCTTTGCAAACGACTAGGGTCATACATATCTAATATTCTAGCAATTCCATTAGAATCCAATTTGCCTTTTGAAATCGGATGTTGAGGATTACCTTCTATTAGTATTGGTCTACCTTCTCTCGCCTTAACTAATATTCCTTGTCCAGAGCCATCACTAGTAAGTGAAGAAGCATAGTAATTAGCTATACCAGGTATCACTTCTTCTGGTTTAACTGCATAAGGTACTATCTCACCTTTATCACGGTAATCCGTACAAGCAGCCATAACCATAGCAGATGAAGCAGACATAAGAGCCATGAACTTTCTTCTAGAAACTTTTGATTTTGAACCAATGTCAAAATTCTCAGCCCCTTCAGCAAATTCATTTGCTTTTACTTTTAATTGATTATCAGTGCTAGTATTGTTATATTCATCTAAGCTTCTCCAGTGTGAGGGCTTTGATTCTGACTTAACAACTGGTAAATCAATTTGGTTTTTATTTTTATCCACTGAGTTATTCATTTAGCTTAACCCTTTTTTGTTCTTTTAACAGATTGTGGGTGAATTTTTACTTCTATTTTAGAGTTATCTTTATTTGTATTGTCAGAGATAACATTTGCAATCATATTCTTAGGGGAAGCCAAAGAAGCAAGAGTGACACCAACGGCGCCAGCACCAAACATCTTAAAGAATTTTCTTTTATTATTATTCATGATTTTTTCCAAAATTATCTATGACAAGAACTACAATCTTCAGGACCTTTCTTAACTTTACCAGCTAGATACGGCATCTTTTCGTGAGGAGCTCTGTGGCAACTCAAACAATTGGCCATATTAAAAGCATGTACCTGCTCAACTTTATCCATCGATGCAACATCTCCATGGCAAGAAGCACATTCGATATCAGCATTTATATGAGCACTATGATTAAAATAAGCATATTCAGGTACTTGGTGAACTCTCTTCCAAGGAATTGCTTCTCCTGACTCGTAGTATTTTGTTAATTTTTTGATTTCGGGTTTGTCCGTTCTCGCCATTGTATGACAATTCATACATGTACTCGCCTGAGGAACAACCGCGTGACGCGACTTTTCTACTCCAACGTGGCAATATTGACAATCAATCCCCATCTCCCCAGCATGTAGTTTATGCGAGAAGTTAATAGGTTGATCAGGTTTGTACCCAACACCATCTCGCTCAGAACGAGATACGTAGAATGTGATTGCGTACGAAATAAGAATCACCAAAATTGTAATTGGTAATCTGACTCTTAGTCCGTAGTCCAGAACTGATTTTTTCACGTTATTCCTAATGACTATTAAAAATAATTCTGCGCTGCCCTGTTTATCAACTAATAAACTTTTTCATACAGCGTATTTATAACAACTGTAAAATTAAAATAATATATTTGAATATAAAATCTTTTATCTAAAATTATTCATTTTAATAAATAAGACTCTAAGTACCCTATTTACGAACATAATTGTATTATATAAAGATAAGCCTTATTTGTAGGTATTAAATAATTTTCAACAAATCTATAAATAATCATGTAAAATAGATTCAAACTGTTCGAATAACTTTCCCGATTTTAATTCTGTGTTACTTTCAGCTATAATTCTGACTATTGGCTCAGTATTAGAAGCTCTTATATGAACCCAATCATTTTCATTGAGAACTATACGAATACCATCTTCTGTGTTTATATCTGACTCTTTATATTTTTCAGCCAATTTATCAATTATCGAAGAAGGGTTAGTACTAACTTCTACTTTTCCTTTTACAATGTAAACGGTTGGGAAGGAACTCGATAACTCACTTATACTAACTTTTAATTTATAAATTAAATCTAAAAGAAGAGCAATACCTACCAACGAATCTCTTCCATAGTGAATATGTGGAAGTATAACACCACCACTACCTTCCCCACCAATAATAGATTTATTTGCCTTCATTTTATCAACTACATTAATCTCACCAACTGATGATCGTTCGACCATTACATTATATTCAGCGGCTATCTTTTCTATCATTCCACTAGTACTAAGATTAACGGTCACTACATTCTTATAATCATCAATATTGAACTTTTCATTTTCTAAAACTGACTTAACAGCAATTGCAATTGTTTTCACTTCACCTATTGGTAAACCATTTTCATCTATTATGACTAGTCTATCTGCGTCGGGGTCTACTGCTATACCCAAGTCAGCTTTTGTCTCTAATACCGCTTGTGATAATTGTGATAGATTCTCTGTTATTGGTTCGGGTGTGTGTGGGAACTTACCACTATTGTCAGTAAATAATTCAACAACTTCGCATCCTAATTCTCTTAATAGTTTTGGTACAAATAGTGAACCTGATGCATTCACTGCATCTACTACTATCTTATATTTTTTTGATTGAAAGTAGGCTCTAATCGCAGCAATATCAAAATATCCAGAATTAATGATAGAGTCTATATGGACTTGTACCGCATTAATCCTTTCTAATTTTGAAATATTATTTGGGTTTTCTGAATAATCTATATCATCAACATCAAAGAGGATCCAGAATTTTTCATTTTCCTCTTTATTTAGAAATACACCTTCACTATTCAAGAATTTCAAGCCATTCCACATTTCCGGATTATGAGAAGCAGTAATTGATATTCCTCCTATAGCTTCAGTTTTCTCGGTCAATAATTGAACTGTTGGTGTGGGACAAATATCTAAATATTTGACATTTCTACCACATGCTATAATAGTAGAACAGACTAAATCAGCTATCCATCTACCCGAAGGTCTCCCGTCTCTACCAACTACTATATCACCTTTGGGTAAAGAATTGCAATAAGCAGCAACGTATTTAGTCAATATATCAGGTCTCAGACCATCGTTCAATGTTGCTCTGATTCCAGAAATCGATCTTATTATTGGCATTTGATTTTTAAGTTTATTATTTATAATTTACTCAAAGTTACCACATACAAATCAAAGTAAAAAAAGTTATGAGAAAATTAGTAGACAACCCTATTTTAATATTAGTGATTAGAACTTTTATAGGTATTATCTTTATATTCTTCGGAGTAGCAAAGATAGCAGACCCATCCCAATTTGCAAATGAAATAGGCAATTATGGGATGACTCCTGACTTTATTACCCACCTAATGGCCTTGATATTACCTTGGGCTGAAATGATTGTAGGAGTATTATTATTGTTTGGTATTTATCAAAATGAGAATGGTCTCTTGGCTACACTAATGTTAGTTATGTTCACTTTTGGAGTAATAGTTGCTTTTGCTAGTGGTTTAGATATTAATTGCGGCTGCTCTGGAGGAAATGCTCAACAAAAAGTTGGATGGCTAAAAATATTAGAGAATATAGGTTTAATAATTTTAACTACTATAGTTACAATTACTAATTCTAAGAAATTCATATTAAAGTAAAGGCGAAAATGTCGGGTATTTTGGATAAGCTACTAAATATAATAAATCCTGATGAATGCTTGATATCAGGAGAGGTTCTGCCTGAAGATAGAGAATATAGATATATTAGTACAGAGAGGTTATTAGAGCTGTCTCCTCCACCACATCCACTGATTATCAAGGATAGATTACTTTCCGAATATAAAGCTGATGAACTTGCAATTAGTAAAATTATTTCTTTATTCAAGATAAACGAAAACGACAATGTTTTAAACCCAATTCATAAGTTCAAATATATGGGGATTACTCAGATTGGAATCGAATTTGGTAATATGCTATCCAAATTAATAGTTCCAAATGAACATGATTTGATTATTCCTATACCTATACATCATGCGAGGAAGAGAGAAAGAGGATTCAATCAATCAGAGATAATGGGTCATAGTATAAGCGATAAAACAACCATTCCTCTTTGCTTAGATGCGTTAATAAGGGCAAAGTATACCTATTCACAAGCTAAACTCAACCGCGAAGAACGTATGACTAATCTTTCAGAAAAATTCAACGTTAAAGAAAAGGATAAGGTATTTGATAAACGTATATTGCTTATCGACGACGTATTAACTACTGGCACAACAGCTAACCATTGTGCCGAGCTATTATTAAAAGCTGGAGCCAGAAGAGTAGATTTAGCAGTAATTGCAGTATCTTATTGAATCTTTATTCCTCTTGCTGAGTCAGGCACACAGAGAGTGGTTTCATCACCAATTGTTTTAAGGAAAGATGCATCTTTTAAATCTGAATCGCAGAATGTTGTTCCCGTAATATCTGCATAATCAAATCTACACCATTCAAAACCATTATTAGAGAAATTATTATTTCTAAGTATAGAGTTTGAAAGGTTACAAGCAAACATTTCACCTTTATTGAATTGACAATCTTCAATAACACTGTATGATAAATCACAATCATAAAAATTTGTGAAATTCAAATTTGCGTTATTAATTCTAATACCTCTAGCTTTAGTTAAATTAAAGCTAGCGTGTCTCAAATCTCTAGGAGAATCAAATAAGGCATAAGACATATCAGCTGTGTCCGCTTTAGTCGATAAGAAGCTAGCATAATTCAAAACACTGTACTTGAGATTTGCTCCTTGTAGATTAGCATTTTGAAAATCAGCGCTAGTAAAATCAATACTATCTAATTGGAAATCAGTAAAGTCTCCATCTATCAATCTACATTCTCTACATTCATCTTCAGTAATGATAGAGAAAATAACATCATTATTAGCATTGAAAATCGCTAAAGTTCTAATAGTATCATAGTCAGGCTTATAAAATATCTTTCTCACCCCTCTTTTATACTTCAAATTTTTAACACTAAGAGTATAAGTACCTGGCTCTGCTACAAAAGTGATAGATTCAAACGGACGAGTCAAACTAAATACTTCATTATTAGTAGGATTGAATAATTTAACTTCTATAGAATCAACATCACCTAATCTATATGTGTAGGTATATTTCTCTAAAAATTCAATTTTAGTTTTATCAGTTCCTTTTATATCTGAATCATAGTAAGTAACGTTATCATCATTTACAGATTCTAATTGGAATAAATATACTCCCTTCTTTTCTATATTTCTGTCTGGAGTATTATAATCCATTAACTCATTTCCAGCTCTTTCGTTGTAATTGATTTTACCAACTCCTGCTACATCACACGAATTAGCCATTACAACGAATAAAAATACGGTCAATATTTTTAGTAGCGTTTCCAATATATTTCATCTCTTAATTTTATAAAAAAGTCTTTCATCGAATCTTGTCTTTTCTTGTTTGAGGCATAATTTTGCAACAATTCATAATCTTCTTCCAAAGAAGGTTTATGAGGAGCAATTACCCTTTTCTTCATGATGATATGGAATGATGTTTTAGTAGGATCTGCACTATAAGCAATTGGCTCACTAACTTCACCCTCTTTCATATTCTCTATTTTAGTACGAATATTTGCAGGTATATTTTCAATAGTAAGTTTACCAATTAATCCACCGAAACCTTTGGTTTCTTTATCATCAGAGTAAATCTTCGCTAATTTCTCAAAAGATTCTCCATCTTCTACTTTCTTTTTTAAATCCAATAATAACTCTTTTACTTTAGTATTGTCTTCTTCTGTTGTTTTTATTGAAAATACAATATGCCTTGTTTTGATTGAGTTTTCTTTTTTCTCTAAAGTCTGAATTATATGGTAACCAAAAGGTGTTTCTACTGGCAAAGAAAGCTCGTCTTCTTGGAGTTGGAAGGCTGCATTTTCAAATTCTGGTACTAATTTACCTTTATTAAACCACCCCAAATTACCACCGTCGTTCTTAGTAGCTACATCAGCACTATATCTTTGTGCGGCTAAATTAAAGTCTAGCTCACCTTTTAATATTGAATCCCTAACCTGCCTAGCTAACTGCAAAGTTTGATCCTTTTTACCTTCATTAGAAGAAACATTTTTTACTATATGATATATTTCTATTCTTTGTGGTATAGTTTCTATAGAGTCTTTATACTCTTTATAGAACTTTTCTACTTCAGAAGGACCTGCCTTAACATCCATAAACTCTTGCTGTTGAAGCTTTTGGATTAAAAGATTCTTTCTAATCTGATCCGAGTATTCGAATTTTAACCTACTAATTGATTTACCATAAACATCTTCTATTCTTTTTTCTGACCCATATCTTCTAACTAGATTATTGAGAGCTGTTTCCCATGCAGTATTCAAATCTTCATCAGAAATCGTTAAAGAATCTTCCAATGCTTTAGTTACCATTAGATTCTGATTAATAAGATTATCTAATACCTTATCATAAAGCTCATCGTCACTAAAAGTATTGCTTGGTTCCATTTGCTTGAATGTCATTACTTCAGCTCTGACTTCAGCATCTGTGATAAGCTGCTTTCCTACTACCGCAGCGATACCATTCAGCTTCTCACCGTCTTTTATTTGTGCAGCACCTATGTAACTCAGAACAAATATTAAAAATACTATCTTACTTAGATTTGTTTGCATAAATCTCATTTATTGTTTTTTCATTTATTTCAACTTTATGTCTTTCCCTTACTTCTTTCAACCAGTTTTTCACTAATTGTTTCTGTTTCAATTGTTGCACGGCAGGAGCCAAATCTGGAATAGCCTCTTCAAAAGACTTTTCTTTTGGCTTTATAACTTTGTTTATCTTGATAATAGAGTATCCACTTTGATAAACTTTAGGAGCAATTATAGTTCCATCTTTTATTTCTTCACCTTTTAATTGGCGAGAAAACTTATTGTCATATGCATCCAGCTCACCATGATATCCAGATAATTCTCTATATCCTTGTCTAACTGTGAACTTAGCTGCTAGTTCTGCGAAATCTTCACCAACTTTAGCACGCTTATAAAGGCTTTGCGCAAGAGAATCTTGGATTACAAAAATCTCACTTAAATCATATTTCTCATTTGTTAAGAATTTCTTTCCTGAAGTTTTGAAATAATCTAATGCCATAGCAGTATCTAGTTGCAATTTATCCCATACTTCAATTGCTTCAACTTTGAAAAGTAAAATACCATCATGGAACTCATTTAATAAGTTTTTAAACTCAAGGTCTTCTTTCTCTAATTCTTCTTGCCACAAAGATATAACCTGTGGTTTAACTACTTTATATATAGCACTTACTATTCCTTCTCGGTTCAAAGGAGTTGCTCTAAATTCTGTTTTTGATTTATCACTTAATAATTCTACAAAATCACCTAAGGTCCAAGAGTTCTTTTGGAATGAGAATAGTTTATCTTTGTACTTATCATTTGGAATCTCTTCAGCCCAATTGCTATCTAAATTTGTCTTTGTATAATTCACATTAGATATCAAAGTATTCATTGTCGCATTTTCTATGTTCAATCCATTAGTTCTAATATAATTCTCGTAAAATTCTTTTTTATCCCTATCATATCCACTTTTCTTGTAGTATTCTTTTACATCCTTCTCATCAGTTTCTCTATCTGGAGATTTTGAATCTAATCTTTTTATAATATGAATACCATAAGAAGTATGGATAGTATCAGAGATTTCTCCATCTTTTAGATTCATAAAAGCTTCGATAAAGTTCATATCTAGGAAAGAGTGTGTTTTAACGAATCCAGTAGCTAAATCATAGTAATCACCAAGTGACCCACCATTAATAGCGCTAGCATGATCTGCAGAATTAAGTTCAGCTAACTTCTCAAAGCTAGCACCTTTACGAAGTAATTTCAAAAGAGAATCAGCTTTCTTATGCTCTACATCTGATAATTGCTCTTGTTTATTACTTATTAAGATATGACTTACTAATACTTGTTTACGTGGTTGTTTTTCAACTAATTTTAGAAGAAAATATCCGTAAGATGTTTCTAATAAAGTAGGATAGATTTGATTTACATTGATAGTGAATAATGCTTCTTCAATTGGTTTTTGTATTGTCCCAGATATCAAATATCTATCTACTACTCCACCATTATCAGCTAATGTTTTTTCTTTAGCATGGTTTTTTGCTGCCTGTGCAAATGTAATTTTCTTACTAAGAACACTATCCAGCACACTTTGAGCTAGGTCTTTAGGATCAGTTTGAGTTTGTCCTTCTGCTTCTTGTGTGTAAGGAAAAAGTACATAAGCAAATTTGATATAATACTGTCTTCTGTCCAATAATTTATCTACTACAGGTTGGAATACTTTTTTATCATAATAATATGATTCTGTAAGTAATCGATTATTCTGCTGTATCTCTTTGACAACTTCTGCTTCTTTATCAAAACCTCTATCTATTGCATCTTTGACTTTTAATCTATAATCAATGAATAAATTTAGAAATTGATGTAAGGAGTCTTTATCAAGTTCAAATAGTCTTTTCTTTTCCCCTGACATATTCTTTTGGAATGCGGCTTCTAATCTATCATAGGTGACATTTTCATTACCCACTTTAGCTAAGACCTTATTATCCAATGACTGTGAATTAGAAACGGAAAATGCGAAAACAAAGAAAGCGATTATTAAAATTATATTTTTCATGTTATATCTAATTTATTGTTTTACTTACTATTAACTAATAATTCAGCAAATTTAAAAATATTGCCAGCACCAACGGTTAGAATAACGTATTCATCGTCGATAAGTTTATCTAAAACAGATTTTAAATTGTCTTTATCAGGTACATACTCTACATTTCTATGCCCGTAATTTTTTGCAGCATTTGCAATTAATTCACCAGTTACACCTTCAATAGGCAATTCACGAGCTGGATAAACATCAGTAACTATCAGTTTGTCAGCATTATCGAAGGACATCCCGAACTCTTCTGCCATATCTTGTGTGCGAGTATAAGTATGTGGTTGGAATATACAAATAACTTTCTTTCCCCATCCCTTCTGAGCCGCTTCTAATGTTGCTTTAACTTCTGATGGATGGTGTCCATAATCGTCTACAACTAAGCAGTTTCGATAAGTACCTTTACTTTCAAATCTTCTGAAAACTCCATTGAACTGCTTCAGAGCTTTTTGGATTACAGCAAACTCAATATCCATTTGCAATGCGACCGTAACAGCAGCTAAGGCATTAGTAAGGTTATGCATACCAGGCATACCAATTTCTATTATACCTAGTAACTCATCACCCCTATAGACCTTACACGAGCTTTTTCTTTCGTTAAATTCAGGATCTTCTCCTCGTATCATAGAATGACGAGAAAAACCATAAGTAGCAATCTTTTTATTTATGGAAGAGTATATCTCTTTACATCCATAATCATCTAAACAAAGTGCAACTAATCCATAAAAAGGGACTTTGTTAGCAAAGTCTTTAAAAGTATCATAGATATCATTAATATCTGAGTATATATCTAAGTGGTCTGATTCAATATTATTAATTACAGCAATAGTTGGAGTAAGTTGTAAAAATGATCTATCATATTCATCAGCTTCTACTACTATCCATTGACCTTTACCTAACCTTGCATTCGTTCCACCAAAATCTTGTAATCGACCACCCACTAAAACCGTTGGATCAACTCCAGCTTCTATAAGTATCAAACTAACCATAGAAGTAGTTGTAGTCTTACCATGAGTACCAGCTATTCCAATACAATAATTGAGTCTAGATAATTCGGCAAGCATCTCTGCCCTTCTTATAACAGGTATATTATTATCTAAAGCGAGTTTAGTCTCAGGATTCTCGAGAGGTTTAACGGCACTAGAGTATACTACTACTTCAGCTCCTTCTATATTAGATTCTGCGTGTCCAATGTGTACCTCTGCACCTATTCTAACCAAATAGTCAGTATTCTCGGATTGATTCATATCTGAACCACTAACGTTAAATCCTTGTGATAAAAGTATCTCGGCTATGCCGCTCATACCTATACCACCAATACCTACAAAATGGATTTTTTTAACTGTTGAAAACATAAATTATAATATTTGTATTTGCGATAATCCGAAAGTTAATAATTTTAAAACTTAATATTTAAAATTCTTTAGAAAGCAGTATAATTACTTATAATATTGAGGTCTTCTATCTTTAAAAATATCATTTATTTCATTGAAAGATTTGTCTCTGGTTTTCTCTGGATATATTTCAGTAGAAATTACTTCCTCTTTATCATTACTTGCATTTGCTAGATAAGACCCATTGTATGAGTAGATAGCCGATTCACCATTAAACTTTAGTTCATCATCTCCATCTGATTCTGTTCCTATTTTATGTGAAACAGCTATATAAACTTTATTTTCAAGAGCTCTTGCACTCATTACATTTTGCCAAACACCAGTCACTAGATTAGAAGGACAAACTATCAAATCAGCTCCTTCCAATGATAATGCTCTTGCTGCTTCAGGAAAACGCCAATCATAACAAATCATAGTTCCTAATTTCAAACCATTGAAATCTATAACATTGAAACCTGTATTTCCCTCTTCAAAGACGAATCGTTCTTTATAGAACAAATGAGTTTTTCTATATACAGAACTTAATTCTGGATTTGGGAAAATAATAGCTGCAGAATTGTAAATCCTACCTTCATAAATCTCTGGAAACCCATAAACTATAATTTTTCCTAAATCTGTTGATAACTTTTGAACTATTTTTCTCGTATCCCCATCAAATTCTTCAGCTATTTTTGATAGTTGATTTTTATCGGTAAAATAATATCCTGAAGTTGCTAGCTCAGGAAATACCAATATATCTGAGTCAATATCGTTAATGTAGCTTAATATTTTTGAAGTATTATCTACTTTATTATTGAAAAGACTTTCAAATTGAATGACTGATAAGTTCATATTTATTCTTGTATTAAGTAAATTAAATAATTAAGTTGCAGGATATTATTTTCAATATATCAAAAAACTAAATCAAAGCGAAAAAATGAAAATAACCATTAATATGAATTTTATGTCTAAGTTTATTATTATACTAGCTATTACTGTCTTATCTACTTCACAACTCTCCGCTCGAAGACACTACAATCCCGAACTAACAAAAAAGAAAGCAATAGAAATGATCAGAGCAAATTCAGAAGAAGTTTCTGAAATTGCTGGTTTAGAGCCATTGATTGCTGATTCTAACTTATTAAAAGAAATGCATGAAGATTCTGAACTTTTAAGTGATGCTGACTTGGATGAAGAAGAGTCTAAAGAACTAGATGCAATGGAAGCAGAAGATGAGAACTACGAAGACGTTGATGTGAATATTAATAATTTCGAAAAGCAATGGTTATCATTTGTATCTGATGGTGAAGCAAGCACTTTTACAGAAAATGGTATTAAAAAAGATCAAATTATGGAAGCTATATTAGGTTGGTTAGGAACACCTTATAGATTTGGTGGAACTTCAAGAAAATCAATCGACTGTTCAGCTTTTACTCAAAGTATTTTCGTAGAAGCTGCTGAAGTTAAATTACCTAGAACTGCAAGATGGCAATACACACTTGGTGAAAAGATAGAAAATCTAGAAGAATTGCAATTTGGTGATTTGATATTCTTCCACACTCGTTCTTATGCTCGTGCTTCGCACTGTGGTATATACCTAGGTGATAATCTATTCGCTCATGCTAGTTCTAGATACGGAGTTACTGTTTCTTCTTTGGAAAGTGGGTACTACAACAAACGTTTTATCGGTGGTCGTAGATTAACTGATGAAGAGATATTACAAATGAGTATCAACAAAGAAAAAGACGAACAACCAGAAACTAAGTTTGGTGGATAGAAATTTCTTCTAAAGTTTCTTCTAGTTCAATACTCAGATCTGTCCATTTATCCATTGATAACTGTAGCTTATTTTCCAAGTCTTTATACTCAAACTTCAATTGAGCTATTTTTTCAGAATCATTATATATTTCTGGATCCGTAAAGCTTTCATCTAAATCACGCATTTTAGCTTCGAAATTACTGATATTTGCTTCAGTTTCCTCAATCTCTCTTTCTATTCTTCTTTTTTCTTTCTCTAATTCTTTTAGTCTAATTCTTCTTTGTTGTGAATCACTTTTATCTTTAGTACCATCATTAGCATACCCTTTAGGTACTTTTTCCAGATCAATTTCTGAAATATCAACTATATTTCTCTTATCTAGATAATAATCGATATCTCCTAAATACTCTTTGGTCCCTTCATCTGTAAACTCAATTGTCTTTTTAGTGATACCTTGTAGGAAATCTCTATCATGAGAAACTAATATAAGAGCTCCACTGAAGCTAGTTAAAGCATCTTTTAGAATCTCTTTAGATGAAATATCCAAATGGTTTGTAGGTTCATCCATCACAAGAAAATTAGTAGGTTCTAATAGTAAACGAGCAATAGATAATCTAGCTCTTTCACCGCCTGATAGTACTTTTACTTTCTTTTGGACATCATCACCAGAGAAAAGAAAAGCTCCAAGTAAATCACGTACATAAGGTCTCATATCCTCATTTGCTACATTGGATATAGTATCTAAGACAGTAAGTTCTTCATTTAGTAACTGTGATTGTTCCTGACGGAAATATCCGAGTTTAACATTACTGCCGTACTTTAAATCACCCAAATCACTACTTATATGTTCTGTTATGATTTTGGTAAATGTTGATTTACCCGTACCATTCTTACCTATAAAGGATACTTTTTCACCCCTTTCTAAAGCAAAGTCGATACCTTTTAATACATGTTTATGACCAAAGCTCTTATGGATTCCTTTTGTTTCCACAACTAATTTAGCTGACCGAGGAGGTTCTGGGAATTTGAAACGAATTCTTTTATCTTCAAAATCATCTATTTCGATTTTATCAAGCTTATCTAATTGTTTTAGTTTTGATTGTGCTCTTGATGCGTGACGTGCTTTTGCTCGGTATTTTTCTACGTATTGTTCTACGCTTTTTATGTGACGTTCTTGATTAATTTGGGCTTTTTTCTGTAACTCTATATCTCCCCTACGTTCTTCTATGAAACGGCTATAAGAGAATTTCTTATCAAATATCTTCCCGTTGAATATTTCTATTGTCCTATTTGTAACATTGTTCAAAAAACGTTTATCATGGGAAACAATTACTACTGCGCCGTAGTAATCCTTCAGAAATGATTCTAACCACATTATAGATTCAATATCCAAATGGTTTGTAGGCTCATCTAGTAGTATAAGATCTGGCTTACTAAGTAATATTTTTGCAAGTTCAATACGCATCTGCCAACCACCAGAAAATTGATTGCAGAATTTCTCAAACTCATCCCTTTTGAAGCCAAGCCCAAGTAATACTCTTTCAATTTTTGCTTCAATAGAACCAGAATCTAAAATATTGAGATCGTCATTTAATTCTGATAATTTCTGAATTAGGTTATGATAATCTTGTGAATGATAATCTTCACGTTCACCGATTTCATTTGTAACTTGTTCTATTTTCTCAACTAATTCATTCTGTGCAGAAAAAGCTTTCTTTACTTCATCAAAAAGTGTCAAATCAGATTTTGCTCCACCTTCTTGCGGCAAATATCCCATGTCATATTCTTTTGGATGAGAAATACTACCATCATTAGGTTTTGTCAATCCAAATAGAATTTTCAATAAAGTAGATTTACCTTGACCATTACGACCGATTAGTCCTACTCTTTCTTTAGGATTAATAACAAATGTTATTTCATCTAGTAATGTACGTCCACCAAAAGATAGTGTTAAATTTGAAACATTAATCATTAATCAACTGGCCTTTTTCATCATATTGTAATATATTATAAGCATTAATTCCAATTCCTACTTCATTTCCGAGAGTTAATTCAAGTCTGTTTCTCGAACGAGATATAAACCTAGATGAGTTTACATCTAAATGATATAAAAATTCATGTCCTAGATTTTCAATGTTCGCAATTTTAGCACCTACTCCGTTACAATCAATAACCATATCATCAGGTCTAATAGCTAAAGTAACTGTACTGCTATCCAATTTTGGTAGATTGATTATATAATTAAGTTCTGATTTACTAAAAAAGTTAATTTTAGGACTACCAATAAATTCAGCAGTAAATAGGTTTTCTGGTTTATTATAGATTTCGTCAGGAGTTCCGATTTGCATTATCTCGCCATTATTCATCAGTACTATTCTATCCCCCATTGTCATTGCTTCTGTTTGGTCGTGAGTGACATAAACAGCTGTAACCTTTAACTTCCGTTGTAAGGAAATTATTTCATTTCTCATTTGAGTTCTTAACTTTGCATCTAAATTAGATAGTGGTTCATCGAATAAAAATACTTTTGGTTTGCGTATTATAGCTCTCCCTAGTGCTACTCTTTGTCTTTGACCACCAGATAATTGTTTTGGATATCGTTTTAATAAACTGCTTAACTCAACTAAATCTGAAATTTCATTTACTCTTTCAGCAATGATTCTTTTTTCAATTTTTTTAACTTTTAGAGGGAATGCAAGATTTTCTTCAACGGTCATGTGAGGATATAGAGCATAATTTTGAAACACCATCCCAATATCTCTTTTCCCTGGTGGTAAATCATTTACTACTACATCATCTATCATAATACTTCCAGAAGTGATATCTTCTAAACCTGCAATCATTCGAAGTGTAGTAGATTTACCACATCCTGAAGGACCTACTAAGACTAAAAATTCTCCATCGTGAACGGTAATTGATAAATCTTTTATTGCAAAATCTTCGCCATCATAGCTTTTTGAGATGTTTTTTAAATTAATAATTGACATATTACTTAGTATTCATTTAGTCTTTTTTGAAAATGCTAATACCTGTTGAGACTTTCCTATTATAGTTAGGACTATAAGGAAAAGCTAGATTCTGCTTATTAATAACAAAACTAGTAGATCCACCACCATCCAAATTAATAGCATCAGTAGCACCTATAGTATTCATAATCCAAGCTAACTCTAGTAATGTTGCTCCTTTTACACTTCTACCTTGATTAGGCTCTATAGCTACTATGAAGTAGTAATCTTTGTTATAACCAAATGCAGATCGAGAGAGGTGGTGAGAATTAAATCTTCTTGAAGTTGCGCCTTCATACTTTGAGTTAACAAATACTTTACCATTCTTCATTAAAATAGGTGTAGTAGAAATAATATGTCTAATCGAATCCTCTCCAATGTTCATTTTGGTATCTATACTTATAGTATCATTGTTGAACAAAGGAAACTTTATTTTTGATTCAATAAGTATTTCACCTTTCGCTATATCTACAGGTAGGTTCTCAATGCTTTGTACTCTATATTTTTTCTGATCGCCTAACCCAATTGCTTCTATTGGAATAGCTTTAAAATAATTAAAATCATGAGTTGAATCAAAATCCATAGTATTCATATAAATATCTTTAAACTCAGAAAATGACATTAGCTCCTCGGTCTCATCACCAGCGATTGTATTATAACTATTATCAATTAAAAAATTAATATATAAGCTATCTACTTCATTATCATTCACTTTCGGATACTGAGAATTATAAAAGCTATTATAAACAACAATTTGTGCTGTATCTGTTCTATAATTAAATCTGTCTATTTCGACAAAGGAATTCCCAAATTTGATTGAAGCAGATGCATCAAGCTCCGTAAATGAAACATCATTATCTGTGAATACTATAGAACTCCATTTCTTATATTTTCTTAGTTGTAAAATCTCTTTATTTATAACTGTAATACCTACAGGCAAATGAGTACCACCTTGAAAAAATGAAGCATTTAAAGATACCAATGAATTATTATGTGTACTGTCATATTCTATTAATGAACCTAATTGTCTGCCCGTTTCTCCAACTAAGTGTGGCTCTAAAATTAAATTTTTGGAATTTCTAGACATTTTTGCAACATGAACTTTTAACTTTTTAGAACGGCTGCCCATCTCGTAATATTGATATACTAGACCTTCTTGGATAGTATCAGAAGTAATTAGTTTATGTTCAATCTGCTTCGAAAAAGCAGTCGAAAATATAAAAAATGAGAATATGTAAATATAAATTCTAATAATAATCTTTGTTTTAGTATATTAGGTAATAATATGTTGCATTTTTAAATGGAAATAAGTTGGAATTTACAACAATAAAGTTTGAGAAAAAAGCTGGATATGCTATTATAACACTTAATAGGCCAGACAAATTAAATGCGTTGAACAATCAGCTATTCACTGATCTAGATAACGTAATAACAGCAATAGAATTGGATTCAGATATAAGGGCATTACTACTCACTGGTGAAGGTAAAGCATTCGCTGCTGGTGCTGATATAAAAGAACTAAACGCATGTGATAGCCGATCTGGAAAACACTTCTCTGAATTTGGAAGTAATGTAATGGCAAGATTAGAAGCTATGAAAATCCCTGTTCTTGCTGCTGTGAATGGTTTTGCTTTAGGTGGAGGTTGCGAATTGGCCATGGCATGTCATATAAGATATGCAAGTAATTTTGCTAAAATGGGACAACCAGAGGTTAATCTAGGTATTTTACCAGGATATGGAGGAACTCAACGATTAACTAGATTAGTTGGAGTTGCCAAATCTATGGAACTCAATTTAACTGGCGATATAGTAAATGCTGAGGAAGCAAAAAGAATTGGGCTCGTTAATGAGGTTTTCGATGAATCAGAACTTATGGAAAAATCTATTTCGTTCATAGAAAAGGTAATAACTAAAAGTCCTATTGCAGTTACTGCAATAATAGATGCTGTAAGAGCCTCTACTAAACTCTCTTTGAAAGAAGGTCTAGAGTATGAATCACAAAAATTTGGAGAAGTTTGTGGCTCACAAGATTTCAAAGAAGGTACTTTGGCATTTTTAGAAAAAAGAAAAGCAAATTTCATTGGTAAATAATGCAGTTATTTCTAAAACTAATTTATAATTTATTAGCACTTCCTCTCTTGTTTATTTATTCAAAGCTTATGTCTTTGATGAATGATAAAGTCAAACAAAGAGAGGAATTAGCTAATAATTATCTAGATATACCTCCCAAAAAGAACAAACGTGTATTAATACACACTTCATCTATGGGTGAATATGAACAAATTAAGTACTTAGTTGAATTAGTAAGAGAATCCGAACCAGACACTGAAATAATAGCATCATTCTTTTCACCTTCTGGTTATAACAACCTCAATGATAAGCTATATTATGACTTCAAAGTTTATTTGCCATTAGATTTCAAAACTAGAGTAAAAAAATTCATTGACCACTTAGAGCCAGACATTGTTCTAGTTGTAAGATATGATTTGTGGTATAACTTTGTACGTTACCTAAACAAAAATAATACCCCAGTATATCTAATAAACGCTACTTACACTATAAGTAAATCATTAGGTAAAAAATTCTTAGGTGTAAAGTTTTATAAGATGTTATTGAAGAGACTTTCTGGTATATACTGTGTAAATGAATATCATAAAAGAAAATTTGAGTCAATAAATCTCAATGTACCTATAGAATTAGTACAAGACACTAGGTATGATAGAATCATATCAAGGGTTGAACACGCTAGTAAAAATGAGTTACTAAACATTGTAGAAGGTAAAAAGATATTAGTAGTAGGTAGTAGTTGGAAAATGGACATAAGATTATTATCAGATGTAATTAAAAAGATAAAGAAAAAATATCCTTTATTAGTTATCTATGTACCTCATGAAATAGATGATAAGACTATAGAGCATCTGAAAAATAGAATTGGAGAGCATTATTTATACTCAGAAATAACTAAAAACCAACTAATAGATAAAGATTTGATTGTAAATGAAATAGGACTACTTTTAGACTTATACAAATTTGCAGATTTAGCTTATGTTGGTGGGGCTTTCGGTTCTGGTGTTCATTCAGTTACAGAGCCCGCTGGATATGGAGTACCTATATTTTGTGGGAACCAACACTACAAGAACTCAGAAGATGCTAGAAAATTAGTTGAGATTGGAGGATTGATACCAATGGGTAGCACGAAACAATTTTATGATAAATTAAAAGATTTACTTGAAGATGAAAATGAAAGAAAGATGATAGGGCTTATGAATAAGGAATTCGTCTATTCACATAGTGGATCTTCACAAATAGTTTATAACAATCTTATAAAACCACTCTAATCCATATTAATAGTTATAGTTGTAGATTTACTATCAACCTTGAATGAGGCATCTTCGAAACTTGGTGGCCCCATAAATCCCTTAGCATCATTTGAAGCTCCAAAGTCCTCACTAGGTATTCCCAAGAAATTTGTATCTACTTTATCATTTCCATTTTCATCGTGATGTATAGCAATAGCATATACTCCAGAGGGGACATTGATAAAACTTACTTCGGCCTTATTATTCTTTATTTTAGTTTTTAGAACCTTGAACGCTTTTTCTTTAGCTTTAGGATAATACTCTGATTTGTCGAATAGGTAAACAACTAATTGTCCACTATTGCTTTCGGTATTTATAATCTTAACATCTATTTTGTTATTTTCAGAGCCAAGAGAATTCTGAGATAGGAGACATAGTACAAAAATAAAAGCCCCTATTAATAGAGGCTTTGAAAAATTCAATTTCATTTCTTACTTTCCAACTTTCTTTTTAACTCTATAAAGTAAATCAGTCTCAAACCAACCATTAGATTCCCAGAAATGTACTTCATTAGTCACGTTTTCTTCAGAACCGCTAAGTTCACCAGTTATATTTATAGAAGTACCTTCACCTTCATTTATCTCTTCTAGTATAATCTTATATTGGATACGACCATTCATCCATATACCACCACGAATTACAGGCATTTTTACACTGTAAAGCCTAAGTGCATCGAAAGTTGTTTCATCATTTACGAAGACACAGAATTCTGATTTCATTACTCCTTTCAAGAAACCTTCATTATTAGTTTTCTGAACTTTAGTCATAAGTTCACAACCTTGATCAGACAAAGAAGTAACTACAGCATTCCATAAATCTTCGAAATAAACACCATCTAACTCAGCTTTATACTCTTCTCTATAGTATTTCATTGCTTCGTCATGGTCTTTAGGTCTCTCTAATGAACCATCAGCTTTTTGAATAATTTCTAATTCTGTTTCTGGCTCTGCTAAGTCTTGTAATCCAGACCCACCTTCCTCTTGCTGACCACCTAAGTCTTGCATCTGAGAAAATGTGTAGCTATATGACAATAGCAAAAATAATATTAAGTACTTTACTTGCTTCATAATTATCTCTGTTTAATTTATAGAATTTCGTCCTTTTTCAAGTTTACGGAAACTATTTTAGAAATCCCAACTTCTTGTTGAGTTATTCTCAGGCACTTTATGAATTTGAGTACAAAGATTTAAGTTTCGAGACCTTTTTAAACTAGAAAAAGACCCGCAATTAGCGGG
>JAGXGG010000090.1 GCA_024636855.1 Ignavibacteriota bacterium
CGTCTTACTCTGTTAATGTAAACGATGTATTTTCGGTTAAGCCAAAAGCTCAAAAAATGGATGCATTACAAGAAGCTGTTCGTGGCTCTGGCAACCCTTCTTATTTGGATGTTAATAAAGCAGACTTTACTGCAAAATTATTACACATTCCGGATATCCAAGATATTCCAATCAAAGTAGAGATTCCACTAGTTGTCGAGTTTTACTCAAGATAATTACTATCTTTACAGAATAATGAAAATGAAAAATCCCGCTTTTTGCGGGATTTTTTTTGTTTATATTTCAGTTTGTCTGAATCACGGATTATTTATTTTAACACATATCAATGTGAAGTCTTCAACGAACTATGCTCCTTTGGAGGAGCTGGCTCGAGCGAAGCGAGAGACTGAGGAGGATAAATAACAACGACACACCTCGTTTGTCCATCTCCGTTCACGCCTACGTCGTGAACACCTCCGCCAGCGAGTAATGTATAATATTCTTATCTTATTAAACAAATAGACTTAACTATCTTTTAAACTTATCTGATAACGAAATTCTTAACACTTTTATTTCTTATTGATACTTTTTGAAGTTTTCTGCTTGCTCAAATATCTCCTTGTATGCTTCATCATTTGCAACAGGTGGATATTTATATTTATCTAATAACATTATCAATTCAACTTTCAAAGCAGCTTTGAGGTCATCCCTTTTACTCCAATCAGTATATTTAGCTTTGTCATCTACTATCAACTTGACTTCTTTTGCTAGCAGGATTAGCTTGTCCTCTGGGTAACTAAACTCATACTTATCAGCAATAGACTTTAGAATGTCATAGAAGGCTTTTTCTTCAAAGTCTATACCCAAGTCTTTATATGATTCTTTTTCGTCTCTTAGAGCATAGAACAACTCAATTATCTCATTTGTGAAATCGTCTAGCACTTCACCTTTGAATAAATCTTCTTCTTTCCTTTCGTTGTATCTATCAACCAAACTCTGCATTTTTTTAGAGAAATCAATCCCTTTGATTTTATTTACTTTTTTCAAATCATCTATGGACTTTTTAAGTAGCTGCTGCAACAATTTTATCTTTGTATTAGGTAGCTTAATCTTATTGATTTTATCAATATAGTCATCATCAAAAATATTTACTTCTGCATTCTTATCATCATTGAGCTTAAATATCTCTTCTACTCCTTCACTCATCAATGCGCTCTTAATCATATCCTGTACTTTAGCATTCATTTGTGCTGTATCTGGTGCGTTGCCCTTTGTGAGCTTATGAACTATTGACCTGATTGCCAGATAAAAATGGATATAATCTCTGTCTATTTCTGATATTTCTTCCGATGAAGTGCATATATCGTAAGCTGTTTTCAATCTTCTAACAAGATTCATAAACCTTGTTTCTATTTCCTTCGTTAGCTGTACGAACTCCGAACCTCTATTCAGCGTGTTTAGCTGTTCTACAGGTGAGCCATTAAAATACTTACTGCTATCGAATTTATGGAAGAGCTTATTCAGTAGGTCTAAGCTATCTTTGACTGTTACTACTGATTTCTCTATATCTTCAATCTCCAATCCCTTGTCATTGCCGAACTCAGCTAGTGCCATATTCATCTGCTTTTTGATGCCTATATAATCGACTACAAGACCTTTGTCCTTGTTCTCATACGTTCGATTGACTCTTGATATAGTCTGTATCAGGTTGTGCCTTTGTATTGGCTTGTCTATATAGATAGTATCTAAGAATGGTACGTCAAATCCAGTTAGCCACATATCTACTACTATCGCAATTTTGAAATTTGAGTTCTTATACTTGAACTGTCTGTCTAATTCTTTTCTATCGTCCTTTGTGCCTAACATATCATATAATTCTTTGTCGTCATCTTTACCTCTTGTCATTACCATTCGGACTTTCTCAATAGGTATTATTTCCCTTTTTTCTTTCTCACTCATTTCTGAGCTAGCTTCTGGCAACATCTTAGTATTCCAATCTGGTCGCAATGCTATTAGATTCTTATAGAAGCTATTAGCTATTTGTCTGCTGCTGCAAACGAACATCGCCTTGCCTAATACAGTTGCTCCTTCTTCAACTCGCTTCTCATAATGATTGACAAAGTCCACTGCCAACGCTTTCAATCTATCTGGATCGCCAAGTATTACGTTCATATTAGTAACGGCTTTCTTACTTTCGTCTATCTGGTACTCGTTTGTTCCATCTTCGGCACATTGCTCATAGTATTTCTCTATTTTCTCAAGCTCTTTATTGTCTAGTAATACTTTTGCAGCTCTACCTTCATATACCAATGGTACTGTTATCTCATCTTTTACAGACTCTACCATTGTATAAGAATCGACTATCTCACCAAAAACTGATAATGTTGCATCAATCGGTGTTCCGGTGAACCCAACGTAAGTGGCATTAGGAAGTGAATCGTGCAAATGCTTAGCAAAGCCATAGGTCTTAACTACTCCTTTGCTTGTTCGCTTTATTTTCTGGTCTAGGTTTATCTGGCTACGGTGTGCTTCATCTGATATACAGATTACATTAGTACGCTCTGTTAGTACGTCTGTATCTTCGTTGAATTTGTGTATAGTCGTCAGGAAAACGCCGCCACTAAGTCTATTTTTGAGTAAATTCTTTAACTCTGCTCTGCTTTCTACGCTTATTACATTTTCATCGCCTATGTAACTCTTAGCATTGGTAAACTGTGTTGATAATTGGTCATCCAAATCTGTTCTGTCGGTGATTAGTATAACTGTAGGACTAGAAAAATACTTACTTCTCATCAGCAATCGGGTCAGAAATAGCATAGTATAACTCTTGCCGCAACCAGTAGCTCCAAAGTATGTACCACCCTTTCCATCACCCAATGGCTTCTGGTGTTCTATTATGTTCTTGAATAGCTTTACAGAGCCGTAATACTGAGGGTAACGACATAATATTTTCTTATCTTTGAGTGATGAGTCTGGCATAAATATGAAATTACGGATTATATCTCTTAGTGTGTCTTTGTCGAACATTCCGTCCAACATTGAGTACATAGAGTTTATTCCATCTACTTCTATTTTGCTCAATCCAGTCTTTCGCCAAGAGTAATAGAACTCATAGGCGGCGAAGAACGAACCCGATTTATTATTGACTCCATCGCTGATTATACAAAATGCGTTATATTTGAATAGCTCTGGTATATCTTTTTTGTACCGTACTGTTAGCTGTTTGTAAGCATCATAAACGGTACAAGTTTCCCTAATTGCTGTTTTGAACTCGAAGACAACTAGAGGAAGACCGTTTATATATAATATACCGTCTGGGATTCGCTTCTCGAAGCCGGTGATCTCTAACTGAGTGACGAACTTGTATATATTTTGGTCGTGAGTGTATGATGCTGGTTCATCTGCTACTATTGTGCTTATATGCTCTTCTGATGGTATTCTCAACTCAGCTAATCCCGAATAATCTATTAGCTGTATATACAAATCCTTCTTAGCTCTGTCTTCTCTTTTGAGTATTAGTCCATCGGAAACCAACTTCATTATTGCTTTGTTGCTCTCGTACAAGTCAGATGATGGAAAGCTCTTTAGCTGTCTGATTATTTGATTAGCTTCGTTTTCTGTCAGACCTTCTGCTCTGTATTTGGTGAGTAGGTAAGTCCGCAAATCAACTTCTATCAATACTTCGTCTTGCTGTCTGGCGATAGTGTTGCCGAATATGTGGCTGTACCCTCGCTCTTCTAATAGCTCGACAAATGACTCCTCTAATTTGGATTCTGTGTATTTCATATTTAATTTATTGTTTCATTAATAGTCATATAGCCTTCAATTGAAAGAACCATTTCTTCAAATTCACTTTTTTCAATTTTGTTTTCATCATTTTCAGTTCCGTTGTGCAATTCACCACCTGACACTCGACTATGTATTCCATTTAGTCTTATAATCATAGCTTCATCATTATTCAACTTTTTAAGCCCATCCCAATTTATACTTCTTCTTTTATGTGAAAACTTAGTTGGATTCTGATTATTAAAGACCACTTCATCAATACAACATTCAACAGCTTTTCTTATAAGACCGGCTACTTTTAAATTTTCTGTAAATGGGGAATATCGTAGTAATCTTTTAGCTTCTTTTATATGTGTAGCAACATTATTTGTTTTATAATTGGTTAAAACCCCTTTTGTTGATTTGCCTTCATCCAATACTTCATATATAATAATGTGTTTAGTGCTATTACTACATCCAGAGCCAATTTTCTTGCAAATATGATACCCATTAGCTGTTTCAAAAGCGTTAAGAAACAATCTGTTATGATTAAATATTATAATTTGATTTTCTAAGCTCATCAAACGTTCAGCAAATATTGCGGCTATCTTATGGTCTAAGCTTGTAACAGGATCATCAAGTATTATAGGGTTTTTAGATTTTTGTAAACTTGTTTCTGCAAGGAATATAGATAAAGCAACTGCTTTTTGCTCACCTTCACTTAATATTGCTTTAATATCAGTTGTATTTTCTAAGTAAAGTTTAGTAGATGCAGTGCCCTTGTTACCTCGTTCATCTTTTAGCTTTACTTCTAATTTCTCAAAACCTATTTCTTTTAATTCTATTTCAAAGCTATCGATTAAAGTAGTAGTGAGGAGTTCTTTATGGCAGAATTTTGATAATTCCGTTAATGAATTTGTATTTATACTACTTCGTTTATCCCTCAATTTTACTTCATCAAAATGGTTTTCAAACCAAGTTTTAATTTTTGTAGATTGATTACTAATGGATTGCTTCTCTAGTAGAAGATTCAAGTCATTTTTCTTATTAAGTATTGATTCATTTTTTTCTTTTCTCTCATTATTAAGCGTATTAATAAAAGTTTTTGTGCCAATAATTATATCAGATAATTTAGTAGTAACTTCTGAGATATTAGAAACACCAGTTTCTTTTACTATAGTTTTTTTTTCACAGCATTCAATAAGCTCATCTTTCAAGTTATTAAGAGAATCATAAATATCATTTATTGAATTTAAGAGGCTTAAATCTTCTTCCTCATTAAGTATTTCCTTCTCTAAAAACCCTTCTATTGCATCTGGTATGATGGGATTAGGTGGTAATGTACTTAATTCTTTTTTTATATCATCAATTCCTATTATTGAAGTAGCTAAAACATTCTCTGTCTCATCAGCCAAGTATTCACTATATGCTTTTATAAGTTGTATGGATTTTTCTGTTTCCAACGGTTGACTACAATAAATACAGCCCATAATTTCCCCATCTATTTTCCTAGAATATTCCTCGCCCTTTTTTATAAATTCTTTCCATTCACTTGATTCTGTTGAAGGTAATTCATTTAGTATTTCAAACTTAGTTTTTGCTTTCAGATTTGCAGTCAAGGATAAATTATACTTCTCAATCTCAGTATTCAGCAATGTTAATTGATTACAAATAAACTCAGCCTTGTTAGTAAGTGATTCTTTAATATCGGCAAGGACATTTATTTTTTGCTCCTCAATTGTAATTTTATCTTGAAAGTTTTTTTGTTGCAACGATATTACTTCTTCTTGTAATTTTGCAATTTTAGATTTTTCTTTTTCAGTAAGTACAAACTTTTCCTCTATTTCAGTTTTTAAATTATTATCTAATTTATGGTTTTGAAATATAGTCCGATAATTTTCTGGGAATAAATCAATATCAATACTCGGTTTTGAAACTCTTAGACTATCTGCTTCATTTTGTAATCTTAACCTGAAGCTATCCAATATATTGGATAAATAAGAAAAAAGATTTAACCCTAATGGCTGTATTAAGGTATTATCAGTCTGTCTTGTCTCTAAAAGACCATTTAAATATGAAGAGTCAAAAACAGAACAGTTTTTTAGACCTTCAATCGAACGTTCTGTACCATCCCAATCATAGCTTCTAGTAGCATTGCCTTCAACAATATATTCAACCTCTACATCTATGGGTTCTGGTTCGTCTAAATAAATATTTGGCAATACCTTTTTTTGTTGGTTTCCTCCTACTAGTTCATTTAGGATTCTAAAATAACTGCTCTTCCCAGTTCCATTTAATCCATAAAGAATTGTAATATTTGGACTGAATTTTATTGTTTGATCAGGACTTAACGCATTAACACCGCTTTTATGCGTAAGCTTTTTTAAACATACTTCGTTTTCTATTTCCCCAAATGAGACTGACGGCGTTGTAAAGTCGAATAATATTTCATCTTTATAGAGTTTGTAAATTTTTTCAATATGCTCATCAGTAACATCTCCATTGGTTTCTACAACATTATAAATCAAAGCTTTTAACCAGTCATCTTTTCCGGCAGAAAATTCTAAGAGATACTCTTTTGAGTGTTGTTTCATATCACCCCCTCCTCAAACTTTTGTCATTCGTGATAGTAATATGCTTTGTAAGCTAATAAGCTTTAGTTTTTCGACTATTAATAAGTCAATTTGGTTAAAAATATTTTTGAAAATTAAAGTATTAATTGATGTTTTTGGTAGAGTAACCTTAAATTGAAATATATCATCTAATGTAATCGAAGCTTGATTTGCACTACCTTGTGCACCAGAAATCAAGTAATCGGAAAAATGCTTTTTTATTAGTTGTTGATATACAAATTCTAGATTATCATTATTAAATCTAATTCTAACCATATTTTGATTTAAGTAAAATTCATTTGCTATCGAAGGAACTCGAATTACTTTACCTACAATTGATAATGGATTAGAAGCCCAAGAACCAACCGTAGTTATTATCAAATCATTCGTTAACACTGTATAAGGTTTTAAAAAATCAATTGGCTTTACTCTATAAAATTGTGAAGTTACAATATATTTTTCACCTAGATCTGAAACCCTAATAATCTCTCTTCCAACACTTGTATAATCATCTGATTTAAAAGCATACCCTTTTTTATAATCAATAATTTCTCCCAAACTCTTCACCCCCCAACCCTTCGGAATCTCCTTGTCAAGCTCTGAATTATAGACCATTTCGCCACCAGATGACTTATACGGATTACCGTTCTCGTCTGGAAATTCAAAGTCCACAAACCAATGCTTGTAGAGTGTTTGTGCTGTCTCTTCTAGCTTTTTGTTCAGCTCTTCGTTTAGCTTTATTCTATTAACTACTGCGTTGTATTCGGCTACTATTTCTTTTTGTTTTTGTATTGATGGAACTTTTATTGGTAGGCTACAAAATTCTTCCCACGTAATTCTTCCTCGAATATCACCACCGCTCATAAACCACAAATTTCTGTCAGATTCGGGTCTGGAAAACCACATCATTAAATATTCAGATAATAACTCATTTTCATCTTTTACTTCAAAAACATAATACGCAGAAGAGATAAGTGCAACTTCATTATCAACTAGAAATGAAATTGGTAGTTTTTTATCTCTTCCTACACTCATTAACTTACAACCAAATTGACCTTTTCGAATTAATGAGTATTTAGTCATATCAGTATCCACTGTATTAGCTACCGAAGGTATAAACTTTTTATCTAAATTCACACCTAGTAGTAAGGATATTTCCCCATCTGTATTTTTTATATTAATACGTTTAATATAATCTCCAATTTTTTTATAGTTTGATCTCATAACCCAAACCTTTGAAGACTTCTAACAAGTCTTTTTTTGATTGTTCTTCTTGCTTTAACAAATCAACAAATTCCGATTGCAACTCTATCATCTTATCGTCATAATCTATGTTTTCATCTCTATTCACGAACTCTATATATTTGCTCGGAACTAATGAATACTCTTTGCCGACTACTTCCTCTTTTTTGGCTGAGTAGCTGTATTCGGGTGTGTCTTTGTATCCGTTTCCTGTTTGCCAATTGTGATAAGTAGTAGCAATTTCTGATATATGTTTTTCAGAGAATTGAGTGAATTTCTTTTCAAATGGCTCACCTATCTCACGTAAATCCATAAATAGGATTTCGTTATTACGGTTTCTATATTTCTTTGTGCCATCTGGATTTTTTACGCTGCGTTCTTTCTTATTATTGTTCAATATCCACATAGTAACACTGATATTAGTAGTATAGAACATATTTTGAGGAAGAATAACAATAGCTTCTACTATGTCATTTTCTATTAGCTTTTTACGAATTTTGTATTCCTCACCACCACCAGACAAAGCACCATTAGCCAAGATAAAGCCAGCGACTCCCGTACTTGACAGCTTACTCACCATATTGAGTATCCACGCATAATTTGCGTTGCTTTTGGGCGGCACATCGTAGCCACGCCATCGTGGGTCGTCTATCAGCTCATCACTTGCACGCCAATCTTTCTGATTGAACGGTGGATTAGCCATTATGTAGTCAGCTTTTAGGTCTGGGTGCTGGTCTCTAGCAAAAGTATCAGCAGGCACATCACCCAGATTAGCCGATATACCACGTATAGCGAGGTTCATCTTAGCCAGTTTGTAAGTCGTTGCGGTGTACTCTTGTCCGTATATCGAGACTTCTTTTTTATCACCTTCGTGATTCTCTATGAATTTGATAGATTGGACGAACATACCACCAGAACCACAAGCAGGGTCATAGATAACTCCTTTGTACGGCTCTATCATCTCCGCTATTAGCTTTACTATGCTCTTAGGAGTGTAGACACTCACCTTTACCTTTGCCCTCCGCCAGAGCGAATTTACTAAGGAAATACTCATACACACGTCCGACTATATCTTGCTCTTTGTCTTTGAGTGTGTCTATATTGTTGATAGTATCTAGCAGGGCAGACAGCTTACTCACGTCCATATTCAGACGAGAGAAGTAATTATCCGGCAATGCACCTTTGAGTGATGGGTTGTTCTTCTCTACATTGTGCAGAGCAGTATCTATTTTGAGAGCTATATCGCTTTGCTTTGAGTTAGCTATTATATGCGACCATCTGGACTCTTCTTGCAGATAGAATACGTTATCTTGGTTATAGAACTCACGCATTTCTATGAATTTTTCTTTGCCTTCGCTTTTGAGCTTTTTCCTTTGAGCTTGGAACTTATCACTAGCGAATTTGAGGAATATAAGTCCGAGTACAACGTGCTTATATTCGGAAGACTCCACCGAGCCACGCAGCTTATTAGCCGAATCCCAGAGAGTCTCTTCTATTGATTTAGATTTCTTATTGTTTTGCTTTGCCATAGGTCAAAAGTAGTTTTATATTATTTCACAGTCTGTTGATTTGTAATATAGGGAAATGCAACGAAATTGCTAAAGAATGTATAAGAAAAGGGATAATAGAGTCATTTTTAGGTGGGGGGTGAACTTGTAGGGTAGTAAAGTTATCTTTTACCCCTAGTGCTTATTTCCTATATTCATCGTGCCATTCAAGGATTTTTTCCATACAATCATCAACTGATAGACTAATATGTTGATCTTGGATATTAGTTATGAATGAAGTTGTCAAGTAAAATAACTCTTTAATTCCATACACTTTTTTATACTGACAAATCACTATACTGGTTGTATTGCCATTAGGAAAAAGAGTATGAAGTTCTAAAATTATATAATCCCATTCCTTTACACTATCCCACTTGTAACTATAACCATAAGTTCCCAATTTATTGAATATTCTTGAATCTCCTAACTTCGCCCATAATTCATTAGGTATTGTGTAATCTGCTTCACCTTCATTTACCCAGAGATGGATTTTAGGTGAAGTTTTTGTTTGTGCTTTTACTACATTCGCAGCAAACACAAGTAGTAGGACTATTAATAGCTTTTTCATTTTCCGTTTCCTGTTGATTTGTTGTGAATCTTTTTTGAGTCTATCATATTTACAAGTAGGTTTTAATAATTTCACAGTCTGTTGATGACTAATATAATGAAATGCAACGAAATTACTAAGCGAATGTATTAATATATCTGTTCATTTAACTGTTCTACTAAACCATCAATTTCTCTTGCTGCACGCTCCACTTCGTCCAAGTCAACTTCACATTCATCTATGTAAACATCATCTATATTTCGTCTTAATGTCTGAACCTCTGATTCTAGCTCAACAATAGTAGTTTCTATTGCAGCTAATTTTTCATTTGCATCATCTAATTCTTGCTGGCATACTTCGAGGTCGCTTGTAGTTAATCTACTTAGTGTATCTTCATTACAGCTTGATAGAACTATTATAGTAAATAAAATCAGTAGTATTATAATTGTCTTTTTCATTTTTGGTTTCCTGTAGGGTATTGTTTTAGGGAGTATTATTTTATGTATTCATCATTCCATTTTAATATGGTTTTATAACAAAAATCAACTGATTCATCAATATGCTGGTTAGTTATGCTTGTATGTACTAAAAGATTTTTATATACCAAGTCATAATTGTCATTTATTTGTGAAAAAAGAATTACCGTGGTATTTCCATTAGTAAATGTCAAATACATAGGTACAATATAAATAACATAATCGTTTTCATTGATATTATCCCAATTGTTAATATAATTATAAGAACCTAACTTATTATAGATGGTATTGTGTAATCTGAATCCCCTTCATCTACCCAGAGATGGATTTTAGGTGAAGTTTTTGTTTGTGCTTTTACTGTATTCGCAGCAAAGAGTAGTAGTAGGATTATTAATAGCTTTTTCATTTTCCGTTTCCTGTTGATTTTTCGTTTTTCCAATATAAAACAATCGGTATTATTTTCCTAAACCGTTTTTCTTCGTTTAGCATTGAGCTATAATAGTAGAAGCAGCGTCTGGTTTGGTAGTTGTTGGGTTAGTTTTAAGCTAAAAAGATGAAATCGGATACTATTTTTCATTGTTTTTCCCTCTAAATGCCGTTTTGCTCGATAATGGAGGATAATTCAAGACTCATAACGGATAGATGAAGATGAGATGATTTTTCCGAAAGATAGAATCTACTTAATAAACGCCGTCTATTCGGAGGACAGTCTTTATTTGGTCGGGGTTTGAGGGCATTTCTAGGCAATTTTATTTAAATTCTTTAGTATTATTGCTGATTCTAGTATAAAAAGACGGACTACTCATTGCTTATAGAGCAGTCCGCTTGTGATTAGACTGTGACTATTAGCTAGATTTCTTCCTAGCGGCTATTTGCTTATTCAATCTTTCCAGCTCTTTGATGTAGGATTGATTAAACACAGCATCACCAACCTCCTTTCTAAGATACTCGACTATTTTTACAGTATCTCTGGGTGTAACCCTTTGGTCACTGAACTTACTGCTAAGTAAATTCTGGTGATTGTTAGGATATATGTTCACAGATACCTCTGCTAGTGTAAATCCCAAATCGTAGATAGTATCTCTTATAAGATAAAAATCATTTTCTATTATTTCTGTTACATTCATTTGTAACTCCATTATATTTAGTGAAAAAAAATTATTAGAACGAGGGGAAGGTAAAGCCTATATAAACTCGGAAACTCGGAAACTCTGTTTTCCTGTTTGTGAAGTTTCCGACTTTCCGAGTTTATACGGCTTATCTGCACCCTTTTATTATTTCAGTTTATATTTACCATATTTTGGTTTTTCGAATAGAGACTTATCACTTAGATACTTATCTATCGTTGAACTCTGGAACATAGACTTGCAATATTCAATTACCTGTGATCGGGAGAACTCTGTTCCAATTTGTCGAAGAATTTTCACCAATCTTTGTGCGTTAGTCAATGGGGTATTGCTCAGGTTAAATGATAAGTCAGCTGCAACAGAAATAGACTTCATTACTATTTCTACGGCAACTCTCATTACTTCTTTATCAATTACTACATCACTACCGTTGGGGGTTAACTCTTCAAATAGCTTTATTGTTAAAGCTAATTTCCAAGCATAAATTCCGTGCCTAACAACTACCGATTTTAGTAGATTGTCAGACTTGTATTTCTCATATAATGGCTTAAAGTACATATCAAGATATTCCTGAGCTTCTTGTGTTATCACAATATTTGGGATATTCTCTTGATAGTGCTTATAAACTTCGAGTAAATACTGCTGTTCTTGGGAAACATCTCTTTTCGGTTTGAACATTAGGTTCTCCTTCCACATATCATTACCTCTAAAAGTGAAATACATAAATCTGGAATAAAGACCATTGTCTTTATCTTTAAAAACCGACGTAATTTGAGAGGGTGTTCCAGTCAGAAAGACAGTTACCTTCGGGAAATTGATAAATATATCTTTTGAATCCCTTCTATGTTTGGAGATTGGGTCGTTAGAAGCACCCTGTCTGAAGATAGTATCGTAATCACCCCATTCTTTAGAATTTGCTGATGTGAAACTTGTGATTTCAGTATCATATAATATAGCGTTACCCTCGTTTAATTCGAGTCTATGAATTAGTTCACTACCGGAGATATTCATTGATAAAAAGAGACATCTGTTCTTTTCTTCCTTACCTTCATTTTTTATCTTTTTTAATGTTTCATCTATTTCGTAAAATAATTCTTTAACCAAATTAGTAGCACCTTTTCCAGAACTCGACTCAGCAAGACAGAGACTAGATAAATTTAGTGATAGCTTAGTATGGTTATAACTGAAATTAATTTTAGGTAGTACACCAGAAGCAATAATTAGAAAAGAATAAAGTAAAAAACTTTCATTGCTATCATTTTTTATCTTATTAATTATGTTCTGTATTTGCTTAGGCATACTAAGGAAAACAAACTCAGGATATTCTATGTTTTCTAACTTGTATTCCACTCCAGTTGGTGGTGCAATATTACTAATCTGCTCTTCGAGTTGGTTATCACTACAGTCAAGATAACTACTTAGCTTCTCAGGGCTGATTGGGCTACACTCACCACTATTGAAACAGTCGTCAATAGTTCGGAATGCTAAATCCATATCGGCTAAATTCCCTCTTCTGCTGATGCTTTCCTTTAATGATGCCAGAGCTTCATCTTTATCAATGAACCCGGCGGCACAGTAGCCGCCGAGTAAATATGATATTTTTGTAAGTCGTGTATGTTTCTCACCATCAATAGAGTTCTGAATGAATCTATCTGCGAAATCGAAAATTGATTTTGGAGTGTTTTTCTCAACACTTATCTCATTCACAAAATCTGGGTGCATATAGTATATATTAGGGTCGTTAGAGGTGAAACAAGCTCTTGAAATATCTTTCCCTGATTTATCAATACTGATACCTAGCTCTTTTTTGAACAGTCTTTCGTAGTAGTGAAAATAGTCCAAATGTTTACTAGCATCTGAGTTGCACTTCAATACCACCTTCAGACCATTACCAGAGGGTGATGTGAAAATCATTACAAGAGGTATAGATAAGTCTATAATCTCATACTGGAGTTCGCTCGGGTTTGATACATTATCTATATCCAAACAAATCATTTCAGAATAATTTAATAGACCCTCTAAACATCTTGTAATAAATGTTCCTGATAAGGTGTAATAATCTAGCATTTGTGTCTTTAAAGATTTAGCACCGGCTCTTATTCGGTTCACAATTGCTTTATTACCATTATCATCTCTAATAGTCTTAGCGATGTTGGATAAACCTACATCACAAGTCTTATGTATGTTGCTAATTGGTGCTTTGAAAAAGCTAACATATACACTATCTCCTACATAGTAGTCAGTAGAAAAGCAAGTAATAGCTTCTTTTATACTATCAGTTCCAAAGAACTCTTTTAGTAGGTTTAAGTGGTCGTATGAGACACTATTCTTGATATAGGAATAGTGTCCGTCGTTGTCCTTAGTAACTTGGACAGGAATGTCCAAAATACTTGGTATTAAAAAGTACCCGACACCATTAAATTCAGCACCAGTAGATTCAATGATTGTTTTAAATACACTGGTGTTGAATTTAGTCTTGTTGATTATTTGGGGTTGCATAGTCTACCTCCAAGTTCGCTTGATTGTTTGAGACTTTCAAGTACATCTTGATAGTCAAATAGTACAGCCTTTCCAGCTTTGAAGAAAGGAATTACACCTGATCTTCGTAGTCGCCAGATTGTAGTGGGTGATAATCTGAGCTTTTCTGAAAGCTCACTCATCGTTAGAATAGTTTTGTTATGCTGTTGCATAATGCACCTTTATATTAAGATTAATAAAATTCAATGAAATTGTATCATTGACTAGGTACATAATACGGGTATTTATAAGTAGTAGCAGTGTCAAAGCGTTGCTTCTTTTTGCTTCAAATTGCTTCTTTTTGCTTCTTTTTGCTTCAAACTATTTCTTTTCATTTTCTGATTAAAAAAATTAATCTAAAAACGATTTATATGCATTCGATAAGTTCTTCTCAAAAATATTTAATGATTCGTTTCTATCTTTCAATCTTGAATTTTTTAATACTCTTAAAGCATCTTCATAATCAACTTTAACAGTATCTTTACTTCTTGTATGTTCAAATAATAATCTGCTATAAAGATAATCATTTTCTTCAATTATAAAACCGAATAGAACTCCTACCATTGATTTTGTTATTCTCTTTATTGATAATCTATTATCTCTTGGTCTAATTAGGATTATGTTTGTATTATGTAGGTCTGTAAATTCATCTTCTTTACACTTAATAATAAAGTACTCACTTAAAAATCTATACATTTTTGAGAGTGAGTTTTTGGATATTATTTCTATATCCATTGACTCAGAATGTACAGTTTTGATATTCTTTAATTCATTTTCGTAAATTTTTTCTAACTCCTGTAGACCATTAATTATACTATCACAATTCGTATGAGCCTGTTTTATTAATCTTTTTGATCCTCCCTCAAAAAAAATATTTGATGAAATAGGGGCGTTTTTTTTAATTTTGACTTCTTTATCATCTTTAGTCATTAAAAATTTTCTAGGGTTGGGGACAAGTATATTAATATCAAAATCTGGATAGCTTGATTCTGTACCCTTAGAAGGTAAAGTTGCTTTTATCCGTTTAAGGAATTTAATAATAGAAGGAATTGATTTAGTATCCTTATAATCTTCGACAAAAAGAAGCAATTTATCTTCGTTAAGATTGGCTAAATAATTTGCATTTTTTATCTGTAATGTATTTTCAAAAAGTAACATCTAGAATCCCCCATTATATCAAATAAATTTTCAACTTTATCATTCCAAATTAAACAAATTTTCTAATATTACCCTATCATCAAAGTTCGCTGCATTCAAATATTTTTCAAGTGAGTCCAGACTCTTATGACCGGTATATTGCTTTATAACGTGAAGCGGCATTCCTTTCATCGCTGCAGTAGTAGCAAATGTTCGCCTTCCAACGTGAGTAGTTAATAGTTGCCATCTGGGTTTTTCTAAGGTGATACGCTTGTTACCCACAAGTTTAGTTGCTGACTCTATTTCATTCATACTTAATATTTTTCCTATCTCTTTTAGATATAGGTTTATATTTTCTCTACCATATTTTGATTTATATAGTTTTTTCAATCTCAATATCATATCTTTGACTTTTCCGCTAATGTACAGTTTTACAGGATTTCTAGTTTTAATTTGTACTATTCTTAGCTCATTCCCTGTGATTGAATGGTTTTTTACTACGTCCAGTAGGTCAGAAAACCTTAAACCTACGTGGCAATTAACAAGCATAAATAATTGAGCAAACTCTAAATCTCTATTTTTTAGCGTTAGCTGATTCAGTTTTTTAACTTCGACTTCGGTCAAAGCAATTTTAAAAAGAGCTTCGGCTTTTAGAGTTTTAAATTTTCTAAATTCTTCATTCGTATGATATCTTTTTTCTAACGACCAATTCATAAAAGTCTTCAACTTTGTGATATTTGTTCCAATAGTATTATCATTATTATTTATACCATAAAGATAGTCGACAAAATCCTCATAAAAGTCATTATCCAAATCATCAAATTCTAGTTTTGTTTTCCTTTCCTTCATATATCGGATTAACTTGTTCCTGGTGTTGATATAACTATCAATAGTTTTTTGTGCCGGCTTTTTCCCTTTAGGTTTATATTTATTGATAAATTCATTAAATACATCTATTAGATCAAGATTTTTACGTTCTTTACTAATTCCATTATTTAGAAGGTCAATCACTTCTTTTTTCATAACATTAACTGATGTATCTTTATAGTAATTCAATTTATCATTGTATATTTCAAGGACTCTAGTCTTTAAATTATGAAGATAAGAGTTGAATGCAACAGCATTATTATGATTGGTTTTTACCTCGTGCTTGTCCTTATCCCAATGTTTCGTTTCAACTGAGTATCCTATATTTTTTTGGTATCTTTTGCCTTTCCAAGACATTGAAATTTGGATAGCTGATACCGTTTCTTTTGGTGTGTTTAGATTAAAACGTACTTTCATTCTGTTGATACCTATATTTATTTTTGTAATGAAGATACGTTTAAAATAGAAATATGTTTTAACGATATTCTTAACAGAAATGAATAATCCTTACGCTTTCATTGAACTTCTATTAAGTATTCAGATAACTACATATCTTAGATATATATATACTTACAAGTTATTTGCTCTTCAATGAAAATAAGTGAAATAATGAATACCCACTCCGCCAGCGGAGGACAATCTCGACTCTCGAGGGGCGAGGTGAAGCAGAGAGTTAAAGTTAAGTAATACTGCTTCATTTGGTCTGAATATTTAATTACTTCTAATAGTCCTCTCACTCATCATAGTTATCTATCTGTGCTCTTTGTAGTTTGTCAGAATAATCTATATAAACAGTCTTCCACTCAGTGAATATATCAAATACAGTCCATCCACCTTCACGGTGTCCGTTGCCTGTACCTTTTACTCCACCGAATGGCATGTGTGCTTCTGCTCCTATAGTAGGTGCATTTACATAAGTAATACCAGCTTCTAACTCACGAACAGCTACCCAGCTATTACGGACATTGTTCGTGTAGATAGATGAAGATAGACCGTAGTTTACGGAGTTTGATAAATCTATTGCTTCTTCTAGTGTATCGAATTTGGAAACAGATAATACAGGCCCAAAGATCTCTTCTTGGAATATTCGCATATTCTTAGTCACTCCAGTGAATAGAGTCGGTTGTATATAGTTCCCATCAGCTAGATCAAAATTATCATCAGAATGATTGTAGCTATTGTCTGCTCTGGCTCCACCAAATTCAAGTTTAGCTCCTTCTGACTTTCCTATTTCTATATAACCTAATATTTTATCTATAGCTTTTTGGTTAATGACAGGTCCAACGTCAGTTTTGGGATTAAGTCCATCTCCTAATTTTAGGTTTTTTACTTTCTCTTTAAAAATATCTAAGAATTGGTCATGTATTGCAGAATGTAATAATACCCTCGAAGTCGCAGTACATCTTTGCCCTGTTGTACCATAAGCACCCCATAGAGCTCCTTCTATTGCTAATTCAAGGTTTGCGTCGTCCATTACTATCTGTGCGTTCTTACCGCCCATTTCTAGGGATACTTTCTTATTCATTTTGCCACAAGTAGCAGCTATTTTCTTTCCAGTTTCAGTAGAGCCAGTAAATCCAATAAGGTTTATATCGGGGTGATTTACTATAGCATCTCCGATTTCAGCAGCTCCATGTAGTACATTGAAGACTCCCTTTGGTAATCCTGCTTGCTCCATTATTTCTGCAAATATATTAGCTGATAGAGGACTGTCTTCACTAGGTTTGAATATCACAACGTTTCCAGCTGCTAATGCTGGTATTATTTTCCATGAAGGTACAGCTATTGGGAAATTCCAAGCTGTTATTATACCACATATACCGACAGGCACTCTGAATGATAGATTCATCTTGTCCGGCATCTCGCTAGGAGCATTGTGTCCGAATAATCGGCGAGTTTCAGTAGCCGCATAATAGCAAGTGTCGATTGCTTCTTGAATATCACCTTTAGTCTCAAAAACAGGTTTCCCCATCTCGCGAGTCATTATCTGAGCTAGTTCATTTTTTCTTTTTGCAAATATGTCTCCAGCGATACGAAGTATATCACCTCGCTTTGGGGCAGGCATTCTCTTCCATTTATCAAAGGCAAATTTCGATGCTGTCACTGCCTCTTCCAAATCATCAGCATTAGATTCGGGGAATTCACCAATTATATCATTCTTATTGGCAGGGGAGATATTGTTGAATGTTCTTTGGCTTCTAGATTGACGCCATACGCTGTTTATATAATTATTATATTGTTCCATGTTCTTTCTGTTTTTGTTATAAATAAAAAAGGACGGCTAAAGCCGTCCTGTAATATAAGA
>JAGXGG010000091.1 GCA_024636855.1 Ignavibacteriota bacterium
AATCTATACAATCTAAATGTATCGAATTTAGCAAACGGAGCATACACAGTACTTCTAAGAAGTGCAAACGGTATCCAATCAAGACAACTAAGTGTAGTTAGATAATACTAACAATACATACGAACTAAAATTCAGAACCCTGAGCTACCCAGCTTGGGGTTTTTTTTGTAAGATTAACTGTGGTTTTTAACTAGAACGAACGGTGAAAAGTAGATAAATAATAACTGCAGCTGAACCGACGAAGAGAGCTGGCTCTAAGGCATCATCCCAAAATGACGATTCTTCTATTAATTTGCCTTTGGTGAATGGAAAAGACTCATCTTCTATTCTACTAATATTATCAGTATCTATGGTGTCTGTAAATATGTAGGGTAAAGTGTAACTTACTATATTATCATCAGCGAGGGTCTGTATATTAGCTACTAATTTGACTGTTCTGAGACTAGTGGCTTGGTTGTATTCTATCTGTATAGTATCTAATGAGATTAATGTCCCATATTGATTGGAATTCGTTATTTGGTAATTGCTGTCCAGCTTATTATATGAAGATTCTAGCTTATCTAATAGTTCGCTATATTCTGAGTGTATCTTTAGCTTTTTGTTATAGATATTTACGATGGACTTTTGGGCTAGAGAATCGATTGAGTTAGTAATTACTTCCAAGTTAGTAGGAGAAGCCGTACCTATAGAGGTTGCTGCTATTAGAATTATTAATAACTCTCTCATTTGCCTATTCTTTCTTTTACACTTCTTATATCATCGTATAATTGTTTGTCATCCCAATAGTTATGTGGTCTAATACGGATTTTACGTTTCTTATTTAGTAAATCAATTTTGATAACTCTGAATGTCTCACGGGATTGGAAAGGTCTTTCTCTGCCGAGAAATATTTTAGTAATATTATTCTTGGAAAAAGTGGATTCATTAAATCTATTTTTGATTGTAATAGTTTCATCGTCTATTACTAAAGTTCTTACCCAAAATAATTTGTGCAAATACATGAGCAAAGAGCCAGATATAAAAAGGGACAATAGTATAAATACTGGATCATGTGAAAGAATTCCAAAGTTTTCATGTCCAACTATCATTCGTATAAGTCCATATCCGATAAGGACTACAATGTATATCACTACTGATTTCCAGTAAAAATCAAATCTTTGCTTATATATTTTGGTATTTGTCATATTTCAAAATAAATATACTAATGGAATTAATCAAGTTTTATCTTGCCTTCGGCTATTTCTTTTATTGTCACGGAGTATATTTTGTGTTCTATTGCCAATACTTTTTCGGCAATTGATTCAGGTGTGTCTTCACTATCTATAGCAACTGATTCTTGCTTCAGAATTCTCCCTTCGTCGTACTCTTCACTTACTATATGCACAGTTGCGCCAGATACCGCATCCCCCGATTCATGCACAGCTTTATGGACGAACATACCATACATTCCTTGTCCACCATATTTGGGTAACAAAGCGGGGTGAATGTTCAATATTCTGTTTTTATATTTCTGTATAATCGATTGCGGTATTTTTCTCATGTATCCAGCTAACACAATAAGGTCAATCTTATACGCATCGAGTAAGGCAAGTAATGCATTTTGAAATTCGAGACTATCCTCGAATTGAGCGGAACTAATATGCTTAAAGGGCACACCTAGACTCTTGGCTCTTTCAAATGCGTAACAATCAGAATTATTGGAAATCAACAAAGATGCATTTGCGTAGATGTTTCCACTCTGTATGTTCTCTACAATGGATTGAAAATTTGATCCACCATGTGATGCAAAGAAGGCAATATTAATTTTTTTCATATATTTGAATCTATCTTTTTAATCAGATACGAAAATAACATTAACTTTATCTATAAAAAAGTTTGGAATTAATAAATCAAGGGCTTATTTTTGTAGTCTTGATAAAATTGGGAGCAAGAAAATGACTTCATTACAATACATAGAGCAAATAGCTAAAGACAAGGTTATCGCTACGAAAAAAGAAAAAGACGGCGATAAGTACCAAGAAATGCCTGAGTTTAGCCCAGGTGATACTGTCAATGTAGCAGTAAGAGTAATAGAGGGTGAAAAAGAGAGAATTCAGAATTACAAAGGTATAGTAATCGGTATCCAAGGTGGCGGTATATCTAAATCTTTTAATGTAAGAAAAATATCTAATGGTATTGGTGTAGAGAGAATCTTCCCATTCCATTCACCTATGATTCAAAGCATAGAAGTATTAAGTAAAGGGCGTGTTAGACGTGCTAAGCTTTATTACTTACGTGGTATGTCAGACAAGAAAACTAGACAAAAACTTGCAAGACGTAAATAAAAAATTAAATCCCGTTAAAAACGGGATTTTTTTTTGATCATTAATTACTAATTATTTCTTCTTAGAAATTTCTTTTAGTTTTTCGTACAGTTCATCTTCGTCACCTGGAGCATATCCATTGTGTGTATAGACTAAATTACCATCACCGTCATAAAGGAAAGTATGAGGTGGATTGTTCACGTTCAATGCACGTTTGAAATCACTGTTCTCGTCCAGATATACTTCGTAGTCCCATCCTCTACCTTTAACGAAAGGTGCTACTCTACGGCTATTACGAGAATCATCTATTGAAACCGCAATTATTTTAACTCCAGTCTCTTTCTGCCAAGCTGCATATTTGTCATTTATATTATTCAACTCTAAGATGCATGGTTTACACCAAGTAGCCCAAAAGTTAATAATAAAAGGTTTACCATCATTATTAAATGTTGATGTATTCACGTTTCGACCTTTCATACTTTTAACGGTTACTGAAGGAATGTCCGATTTTGTTTTTGCTTCCGTCGTACCAATCAATGCAAATACGAAGAACATTGCAACCGTAATTAATTTGTTTATTTTTTTCAAAGCATATTCCTATATTTGTTTATTTTGTAACTTATATCTATATTACGTGTCTATTACTATAATAGTTTTACGAAAAATTAATAATTATATAGGTTTCAATATATGAAAAAATTACAAATAATACTGGCAATTTCAATTCTCGCTTTCTTTATTTCTTGTAGTGAAGAAGATACAGTAAAACCAGATCCTAAGGAGACAGATAGTATAGAACTGACTTCTGTTGAAGGTGTTGATATTACTAAGTCAATTGGTTTCCCTCAAGATGGACAGACAGAAATTATAGTTAGTTTCCATACCCAAATCACGAATAAAGGAAATAGGGATCTTTTGCTTTATGCAAAGATGGAGATCGTAGAAATGGCAGCTGGACAAGCTTCTTATTTCTGCTGGGGAGATATTGATAAAAATGAAGGTACATGTTATCCTCCTTTAAAAGAAGATTTCCTTTCTGATAGAACTATGACTGTAAAAGCAGGTGAAACTACTCCTCCAGGTAATTTTCTTCAATATATATCAGATGATTTAGAAGGTGGAACAGCTAAAATAAGATATATAGTTTTTGAGAAAGACAATGAAGATAACAGAGATACTATTTTTTATAATATTACTGTAACTAAATAATTTCTCTTATATTTATTCGCTTTATTAAAGGTCGTTTCCGAGTGTAATTTGGGCTGTAATCAGTCTCCATCACAATAGGAAAGACCTTTTTTTGTGTTATTCTCGGAGTGTCCAAAAAAAGTATAGAAAAGGATAAAGCAATTATAATATGTTTTACTAAATCTACTATTACTTTGCCTTTATTTTCATAAACCTGCGTTTGCCAACTTTGAATATTCTGTATTCAGTTAGGTCTATACACTCATTTATATCTTCTATTTTTACCTCATCAACAGATACAGCACCTTGTTGCACCATTCGTCTAGCGTCCTTCTTAGAGCTGACCATACCCGAATCGGATATTATGTCTATGATTTTTGATTCATCTCGTGAGGTCGATAGCTCAATTTCTTCTATTTCATCTGGTACATCCCCTTTTGTAAATATACGCTTGAACTCTTCGTAAGCTGCTTGACCAGAGCCAACTTCATGGTATTTATCTGTTATCCGCATTGCAACTTTGACTTTGGCATCGCGCGGATTATTACCTTCAGTTTCTAGGAATTGCTTCATCTCAGCAATCTCTTCTGGATTAGCAAAAGCACCATATTCGAAATAGCGTAGTATTACATCATCTGGAATTGACATAACCTTACCGAAAATCTCAGATGGTTTATCTGTTAGAGCTATGTAATTGTCCAGTGACTTACTCATCTTTTCCTTACCGTCCGTGCCTTCTAGTATTGGTAAAGTTACTATACATTGTGGCTCTTTGCCGTAAGCTCTCTGAATATCCCTTCCTACCATTAGGTTGAATTTCTGATCTGTACCACCTAGCTCTACGTCTGATTCTATTTCAGCAGAGTCCATAGCTTGGGCAAGTGGGTACAGAAGCTCATGCATACTAATAGGGGTACCCGAATTATAACGCTTATTGAAATCATCTCTTTCTAATAGCTGGGCAACTGTATATTTGGCAGAAAGTTCTACTACATCACGGAAGTTCATTGCATTAAGCCATTCACTATTATATCGAACTTGAAATTTCTCAGGGCTTTCATCTAGTATTAGTCCCGCTTGGTCTAAGTAAGATTGGCCATTTACTCTAGTATCTTCTAGAGTTAATTGTGGTCTAGTCTTTGATTTGCCAGATGGGTCACCTATCATAGCTGTGAAATCACCAATTATTAGGATTGCTTTGTGCCCTAAATCCTGGAATTGGCGCATTTTATTTAGCACTACGGCATGACCAATATGTAAATCTGGGCGACTAGGATCAGCACCCAATTTTATTATCAATTGTTTGTTCTTTTTTATGGAGTTTTCTAGTTTTCTTACTAGCTCTTCTTCTGGTAATACATCGATTGCAGAAGATTTGATTATGTCCATTTGTTCATTTACACTAGGGAACATTTTTCGTATCCTTATACTTTATATTTTCTTTTTAGGTCTCTTTCTACTTCTTTAGTTTTAGTAGATTCTCTCTTGTCGTAGTTTTTCTTCGGTTTAGCTAACGCAATTTCTAATTTCACCAAATGGTCACTGAAATAAATCTGCAACGGTATGATAGTCATACCTTTTTCCTTAACGGCATCTTGTAGCTTTTTAATTTCACGCCTATGCAGCAGGAGTTTTCTAGTTCTAGTTGGTTCGTGGTTCTCTCTATTTCCCATCGAGTACTCTGGTATAGTCATACTCATTATAAATAAATCATCACCATTTTTCGGAAACATAACATAGGCTTCTTGTAAGCTACATTTGTTCTCACGCAGGGCTTTGACTTCGGTACCAGTGAGCATTATACCCGCTTCGTACCGACTAACCAAGGTGTAATCGTAACTTGCACGACGGTTTGTAGTGATTACTTTGAACTTAGGTCCACTCATTGAATCAGATTTTGCCATTATTTAGCAGCTGTTTTATTTCTAAGTTCATTATCCAATATGAATAATCCACCTGGAGAATCAGAAGCTAGTTTCAATCTATCTACTAATTCGCTCACTGTAGCTTCTTCTTCTACTTGCTCAGCTATGAACCAATGTAATAGTACTTCTAACGAAAGATCATCTTCTTTTCTTGCCAAACGAGCCAGGTCGTTTATACTTTTTGATATTATTTGCTCGTGTTCCAAAGCTACTTGGAATCCATCTAATGGATTTTTCCAATGGTTTGGAGGAGAATCTATCTGACCAATTACCGGCAATCCGCCTCTGTCCAGCAAAAAGTCAAATAGCTTATAAGCATGTTGCAATTCTTCTGTAGATTGACTTCTCATCCAGTTTGCCATACCAGCTAAACTAATTGATGAGAAATATCCTGCCATAGAAAGATATAAGTTAGATGAATATATCTCTTTTGCTATTTGCTCGTTTATCGCTTTTTCCAATTTTTTTGAAATCATTTTATTATCCTTATTTATATAAATTTTAAACTAATGTCTGAACTTTTGACGCTATGAGTAAGTGCTCCTACTGATACTGCGTCTATTCCAGTTGTAACATAACCTGATAAATTCTGAAGTGTAATACCACCAGATGCTTCTAAGAAGAGTTCTCTTTTTAACTCTCTTGCAAATTTAACACATTCTGACAAATAATCAGGGGACATATTATCCAATAGTAGACCATCAGCTCCCGATTCTATTGCATTTGGTATCTGTTCCTTTTTATCTACTTCTATTTGTATAGGGAGCGAGCTGTTTAGCTTTTTGCAGCTTTGGACTGCCTCTCTAACTCCACCAGCTGCTACTATATGATTATCTTTGATAAGTATTCCAGTTGATAAATCATATCTATGATTTTGACCACCTCCCATACATACAGAGTACTTCTCGAACATTCTTAGTCCTGGAGTAGTTTTACGAGTATCCAATACTCTTACATTGTGGGGTTTCGCTATATCTACATATTTCCGTGTAGTAGTTGCTATACCACACATTCGTTGCATCAGATTTAAGAAAATTCTTTCTTTGCGAAGTATCTCGATGGCATTACCTTCTATTGTTGCTATCAAGTCTCTATTCGATACTATATCTCCATCGGAAAAATTAAAAGTGATATTAGAATCACTTCCAAAAATAGTCTCGACTATATTTCTCCCAGAAAGCACTAAGTTATCTTTTGCTATTAGCTGAGCTACTATCCTTGATTTAGGGTTTACAGTACCTTCAGTTGTTATATCACCATTGGGCGAATCTTCTTCTAAATATTCATTTAACTTACTAACAAGATATTCTTTTGGAATTTCTTTTACTTGATTATACTTTATCATATTAATTTTTCTTAATTTATATTATACAAAAATAAGAAAAGAAATAATTAGAACGAATTAAGTGAAAAATCAAGACAATTTATTCCTCTGGAAAGCTCAATTATTAGAAAGTATATTCCGATTTGCTGTCATTTTTGGGTTTCTAACGCTTGTTATTTCAGGTACTATTACTTTGATGAGTGGGCTTTACCTCCAAACCTCATTATATGTATTAGTTTATATTATTGCCTTATTCACTGCATATAGAAAGAATTTGACTTTCAAAACTAAAGTCAATTCACTTATATTCATGACCTATTTAATAGCTTTGATAGTCTTACTTCTAGAAGGTGATTTAACTATTGGGCTAATATGGGTAGTTTATAGTATATTTTTTGCTGTAACTTTCCTACAAAAGAAACAATATCTTAAAGTAATTTATTTTAGTTTGGTTATTGTAATGATTTGGTTTGCTAATTACTTTGGTAACTGGGTAGCTCCGGTTAGACATCTAACTGATACTTACTATTATATTAAGTTTGCGAACAGTATTTCATTTCTTATAGCAGGTATTCTATATATAAATGAAAAACTAATTCAAAATATTGCAAAATCACTGCACAATGAAAGGGCAGCTAGAAAAGAATTAAAAAGTGAAAAGCAAAATATAGAAGCAACAAATGAAGTATTAGAAAATAAACTTGTTGAAATAGACGCCCTGAAAAGGCAATTAGAAAGTGCAAACCTATCTCTCTCCGATAGGGTAGAAGAGCAAGAAATAGGCATAAGGGAAACATTAGCTGACCTAAGAAATGAAATCGTTAATCACAAAAATACAGAACAAGAGTTACTCAAAACTAGAGAGGAATTAATACTTTCGTTAGATAAAGAAAAAGCCCTCAACGAGATGAAATCAAAATTTATATCGATGATTTCTCATGAGTATAGAACTCCTCTAACCGTATTGATGAACTCTACTTATTTGCTCGATAAATATTTTGAATTGAATGAAAAACAGAAATTTGATGATAGTTTAAGTAAAATCAATCATTCAGTAGTTAGTATGACTGACCTATTAGAAGAAGTAATTAGGTTTGGTCATAGTGATTTAGATGAAAGGGATAATGAATTAGTCGACATGGATATGGTTCATCAGATAAATACTATAGTTGCTAACTTTAAAAATCAAGAGAAAAAGGAATTCAGTGTTGTAATCGATTATTCTGAGAATCCACTTATTATAAAAACGGATGCTAGGAAAGTGAGATTAATTCTAAATAATTTAGTTAAAAATGCTATTCTTTATTCTGTGGAAAAACCAGAAATATCAATAATTATAGAAAGAGTAAATCATCAAGTCAGAATATCTGTGATGGACAAAGGGATTGGTATAACTGAAAATGATATTGATAAGATATTTGAACCATTCTACCGAGGTGAAAATACAATTGGTAATAGTGGAACAGGTCTAGGATTAGCTATCTCTAAAAGATATGCTGAATCTTTAGACGGGCATATCAATTATGAAAGCCAAATCGGGAAAGGGTCGAATTTCACCCTTGTACTACCTATTAATTAACTTTAGATTCTAATATTTAGATTTTCGCTGAATAAAAGTTAATTTTGTAATCAAATTAAAATTAACTGATGAGAAATTAACATGTCTTTGAATTGTGGTATAGTTGGCTTACCGAATGTCGGTAAATCAACAATTTTCCAAGCATTGACTTCTGCCCCTGCAGAAGCTGCTAACTATCCTTTTTGTACAATAGAACCAAATGTCGGTGTTGTCGCCGTTCCAGATACCAGACTTAATCAAATAACTAAGTTCATAAAACCTCAAAAAGTAATACCTACGATTGTAGAATTCGTAGATATAGCTGGTTTAGTAAAAGGTGCTTCCAAAGGTGAAGGTCTAGGGAATCAATTCTTAGGAAATATACGCCAAGTTGGTGCTATTGTTCACGTTGTACGTTGTTTCGAAGATGAGAATATCATACATGTAGATGGTAATATAAACCCAATCCGTGATGTAGATACTATCGAAACAGAGCTTGCTCTAGCTGATTTAGAGTCAGTACTAAAGAGAAAAGATAAGAATGAAAAACTATTAAAATCGAGCGATAAGAAAGCGGCGGATGCTGCTAAAGTATTAGCTCCTATATATCAAAAGTTAGCGGATACTTTGAACCAAGGTAAAGCTGCAAGAAGTATTGGTCTATCAGAAGATGAAGTCAAAGCTATTAGAGATTTGCACCTAATCACACTAAAGCCACAAGTTTACTGTTGTAATGTAAACGAAGATGATCTACAAGGTGAAAATAAATTTGTCCAAATGGTCAGAGACATAGCAGCACAAAATGATAGTGAAGTTGTTGTAATCTGTGGTAAGTTAGAATCAGAAATTGCTGGACTAGATACGGCTGAAGAAAAATTAGAATTCCTTAATGATATGGGACTAGAAGAAAGTGGTTTGGATAAACTTATTAGAAAAGGTTATGAACTTCTGAATTTGAAAACATATTTCACAGCGGGTGAGAAGGAAGTACGTGCATGGACATTCCCAGAAGGGAGTACTGCTCCAGAAGCAGCTGGGGTTATTCATACTGATTTTGAAAAGGGATTTATCAAAGCAGAAGTTTATCACTGTACTGATTTATTCGAATTGGAAAGCGAGCAGAAAATAAAAGAGTCTGGTAAACTTCGTATAGAAGGCCGTGAGTATATAGTAAAAGACGGCGATGTAGTTCATTTCAGATTCAATGTATAGGAAGTAATGAGAATATCAATAGATATAAGTTTATATCCTCTGAACGAGGATTATATAGCTCCAATCAAGGGTTTCATAGCTGCTGTAAATGCAAAGGATGGACTTGAGGTTACTACGAATAAAATGAGCACTCAGATTAGAGGTGAAAGTGATATTATATTCGATTTGCTCAAATCTGAAGTACCAAAAGTCTTCGAAGAAAACAGAGCTGCATTTGTAATTAAAGCTATAAAAGGGTCAGACTAGAATGGAAATCTTACTACTAATTATCAATGTCTTAGTGCTTGCTATAGTATTTATCCTTTTCAAAAAATCAAAGGATAATGATAGCGAAAATGTAGATATAGATGCTAGATTAGTAGAAATGAAAGATGCTCAGTACAATGCCACGAAAGAAGCTAGAGAAGAACAAGCGACAAATTTCAGGCATAATAGAGAAGAGCTGACTAATAATTTCTCATCTCTAAAAGAGGAAATGCTCAAACGAAACTCAGAACAATTCTTACAGCAAAATGATAAATTTAATGATTTTGAGAGAAGAATTAGGGAGCTTTCTAGTACTAACGAAGAGCGAATAGATAAGCTTGCAGAGACTATCAAATCTGAGATTTCTGAGTTTAATAAACAGGTTGATAAAAACCTTAATAGTTTGAACGAAGAGAACTCAAAGCAGCTTCAGAAAATGCAGGAAACTGTAGATGAGAAACTTCAAAAAACTCTAGAAAATAGAATATCACAGGCGTTCAGTACTGTAAGCGATAGATTAGAAGAAGTCCACAAAGGTCTAGGTGAGATGAAAAAGCTAGCTGGCGATGTAGATGGACTTAACAAAGTACTGAATAATGTGAAACTCCGTGGTGTTATGGGTGAGTTCCAATTAGAACAAATTCTAGAACAAATACTCGGACCAACTCTTTATACTAAAAACGCTCAAACGAAACCAAACACAACGGAAAGAGTAGAGTTTGCCGTGTTACTTCCTGGAGACGATAATGGTAAAGTAATGCTGCCGATAGACTCCAAATTCCCTTCAGATTCATACTCTAGGCTGATTGCTGCTTTTGATAGTAATGACTTCGTAGAAGCCGAGATTCAAAGAAAAGAGCTTTATAAATCAGTTAAGAAATTCGCTAAAGACATAAGCGATAAATATATCAACCCAGGTACTACTACAGATTTTGCTATTATGTTCGTACCAATGGAAGGTCTGTATGCCGAGATACTCCGTGATCCGGCACTATTTCATGAAATACAGTCACTCTACAGAGTAAATATAACCGGTCCAACTACACTTGCTGCTTTTTTAAGTAGTTTGCAAATGGGATTCCGTACTCTTGCTATACAAGAGCGATCAAGTGAAGTATGGCAAGTTTTAAGTGAAGTTAAAAAAGAATTTTCTACTTTTGGTGATGTATTAGAAAAAGCATTGAACCAATTAGATACGGCAAAGAATAGCATCAAAACTCTTGTAGGTGTAAGGAGTAGACAAATGCAGAAAAAATTAGAAAAAGTGGTATCTTACCAAAGTGAGCCAACTAAATTATTAGAAGATAATTCAAAAGATAACCTTTTCGATGATAATAGTGAAGATGAGTGATGAGATTAGCTGTAATATTACATTGTGATTTCGAAGGCCCAGCTTATATAGCCGATTGGGCTGCTGATAATGGTAATGAATTAGAAGAAATTCATATTTACAAAAATGGTGTAATGCCCGATGATGAATACGACGGATATATATTCATGGGCGGAAAGATGAGTTCTAATGACCATAATGAATTGTTCTGGCTTCTAGATGAAAAGCAATTTATTAGCAACTTGATAAGAGCAAATAAGAAAGTATTAGGGATTTGTCTAGGTGCTCAATTAGTAGCTAGTGCTGTAGGTTGCAAAGTAGTCGCTATGCCTGAGAAAGAAATAGGTTGGTTTGATGTTATATTAGCTGAAGATAGAGACATCATTCCTGAATTTGATATTATTGAAACTTTGCATTGGCATGGTGAAGAGATAATCCCTAATGACAGAATCCATGTTATTGGAAAATCAGCAAAATGTGACGTACAGATATTTAAAGTAAATGATAATTGTTATGGTTTCCAATGTCATTTGGAGCAAACTATGGACTCTTTGATTGATTTGTATGCTCATTGCTTCGATGATCTAGATGAGAATCCATCAACTCAAGATCACGATAATCTATTTGATTCTGAAGATATATTTGATGCCAACAATGAATTGCTTTCTAACTTTTTAAATAAATTTTTCGAAGGTTAATTGAAAAACTTACTTATCATTGCATATTACTTTCCACCTTCAGGTGGACCGGGAGTCCAAAGAGTCCTCAAACACATAAAGTATTTACCCGAATTTGGTTGGAATCCTATAGTGCTAACAGTAGAGAACGGTGAGTATCAAGCAATAGACAAAAGCTTACTAAAAGAAATACCTGAAAGTACAATAGTTCGCAAAAGCCGGATATTCGAGCCTTATGATATCTATCGCAAGTTCACTGGCCGCAAGAAAGGCGAAGCCCTCGATGTAAATAATATCAAAAATGACAATCAAAAATCTCCATTTGTGGATCGAATTGCAGAGTTAATAAGAGCTACTATATTCATCCCAGATGCTAGGATAGGGTGGTTTTTCTCCGCAAAAAAAGAAGCAAAAAAGATACTAAAAGAATACAAAATAGATGCTATATATAGCAGCTCACCTCCTTATACTTGTTCGGTTATAGCTAATAGTTTACAAAAAGAGACTAAACTACCATGGGTAGCAGGTTTCCGTGATCCATGGACCGGATTTCTAACTACTCCTAATCGTTGGTTGATACCAGCTGCTATAGATAGAAGTATGGAGCATAGAGTTTTCAAAAATGCAACAGCTGTCGAGGCGGCATGGCAAGGCATTATAAAAGATGCATTTTGGAAATATGATGATTTGGATGAATCTAAGTTCCATCACGTTCCTAATGGATATGATTCAAGCGATTTCCCAGAAGGGGAATATGTAAGAAATGAAAAATTTACTCTAACCTATACCGGTTCTCTTTACGGCAGACGTAACCCGAAAAGTCTATTCGAAGCAATAGAAAAGCTGATACAGATGGGTAAAATAGATAAGGAAAAGCTAAAATTAGTCTTCGTAGGTCGCTTTGGTGAAGAAGTAGAAGAGATGTTCGAGAATGCTAGTTTCAAAGAGTGTATAGAAACAGTGGGGTACGTAACTCACAAAGAAAGCATAAGCTATCTAATAAAATCAGAAGCACTGTTACTAATAGTTGACGAAGCCAAAGAAAGCGAAGAAATCGTCCCTGGTAAGGTTTATGAGTACTTGGGTACTATGAGGCCATTATTCGCTATTGCTCCTAATGAGAGTGCCATAGCGGAGCTAATATACGAGACTGAGGCTGGTCTGGTAGCTCACCAATCAGAAATTGATAAAATTGCTGAAAATCTATTCGAATTCTACCACCATTGGGAAAAATCATTACCTCTAACTGAACCGAATGTAAAAGCTATCGAGCAATACGAGCGCAGAAATGCTAGTAAGAAGTTAGCTGAGATTTTGGATGGGGTTTGTTGATATTTGTTTTAATTGCCTTATACTAGTACAATAAAAGTATATTATTTAAGTTGATATAGTAGTAACTATAGTTTTAAATATATTTGTAAATTACTTATGAAATAAGAGTACATTCAAAGAAAAAGGAGAAAACAAAATGGTATTAACCATAAAGAGAGGTGCAACAAAGAAAAAAATTAAGAATATACTTGATGCAATTGCTAAAAAAGAAGTAAAGCCTTTGGGAATAGATGTTTATAAATACGTAGGCAAAATATCGCTAGATAAAGATGCTTTAACTATTCAGAAAGAGCTTCGAAATGAGTGGGAATAAACTCTTCTTGGATACTAATATTATTCTCTATTTGTTAAGTGGAGATGAAACATTAGCAGATTTGTTAAACAATAAACAGCTTTATATCTCAATAATTACTGAGTTAGAATTGTTGGCATTTAAAGGAATTTCAAAAGAAGAAGAGCTGATATTAATTGACTTTGTATCACAATGCAAAACAATTAATATAAATAGCAATATCAAACAAGAAACTATTAGAATTCGCAAACTATATAATACAAAATTACCTGATAGTATTATTATAGCAACTGCATTGTATTTGGACTTACCACTCATAACTTCTGACTTAGAGTTTAAAAAAGTTGAAGAACTAACACTAGTACTATATGAAAATAGATAAAGTGTGAAACTGGCTGAGATATTGGATGGAATTTTGGATAGTTAGTAGAGGAACTCACATTAATTCTTTGCGAAAACAACTAAATATTTGATAACTGATTTTTTTTTGTAAGTTAGCTTATCAACAATGATACAAACAACTTAAAATAATTGACTAAACTTTTATCATATTTAGCACTAATTATCTTTTTTATCTCATCGAATTCTTTAACCTCTGATGAAAAGGACGTTAATGTCTATGTTGAAATATTAGGTTACTCACCTATGTTTAAACCTACATTAGAATATAATGTAAATAGTTTTGAACTTTTTGGAGGACTTCAATCAACATATCTGACACTCGGGGCATCTATGTTCGGTGTGGGATATCGTACTACATACTCTTCTCCTATTATTGGAATTAATCATGTGATCGGTGATGAGTTTGGTGTTGAACTCGGAGCTAGCTATTTTCGTCAATATAGAGCGGATTTCTATGGAGAATTCGAAGAGGTAAGTTCACTATATGAACTTGACAATTATGACGCAGTTGGATTTAATGTTGGCTTTAGAGAATACTCGGATTCATTTTTTTACCGAATTACATATACGCCACTATACAATCTGACAGATAAAGAATTTAAGGGGATTTTTAGTTTTAGTTTTGGTTGGGGCTTTTGAAATACTTAATTATACTAATATTATTTTCCTATTCAATTATACATTGTAAAGACAATGATATGTTCTTATATACAGAATTGTATGGACCTCAGGAATCTCTTCTTTCTGCAAATTTTGAAGTGAATATTCTTTCGATGGATAATACACTTTTTAAGTATGGTGATTTAAGACTAAGAGGGGCAGTTAGAATTACTGGTCTATCATTATTCACTTTTTACCCTAGTTTCCTTGGAGGATTTCATTATGTAGCAGGCGATGGTCATAAGTTAGACCTAGGGATAAATGTTTTATATCAAGTATTACAAGAGAACTATGTGATGAATACAGGCGCATCAATAACTTTTAACATTGGCTACAGACATAATATTGATGATGATTGCTTTGTCGGTTTTGCAATTTGCCCTACGTATGGATTTGAAAACAAACCATTCTATCCGGTTAGTATGAAGCTAGGCTATTCTTTGTGAGCAAACTTAATTTTTATTATATTTTTAATTATTTATAGGTACATCAAATGAAAAAATACATCATACTTATAATTCTTTTTATCAGTAGCTTCAATCATATTTTTCCCCAAACAACAAATATTGTTACTGGGTTGAAAGGTCCTTATGGGTTAGCGATTGAAGGGAATTATTTATATTACTGCGAAATCGATGCGAAGAAGGTATCAAAGATTGACATTACGGAAACCAATCCAATCCCAATTAATGTAGTTTCAGGATTAAATTCCCCTGCGGGGTTAATTTTAATTGGTAATTATCTATATATATGTGAATATTTATCAGGGAAATTATTAAAGCTCGACATTACAGAAACAAACCCAATCCCAATTGATTTAGTTACTGGATTAGGGGGGCCTTCAGGATTAGCTTTAAGTGAAAATACTTTATTTATTAGTGAATTTGATACTGGTAGAATATCTAAAATTAATATTACTGAAGAAAGTCCAAATCTAATTGAGGTCGTTTCTGGGTTAAGTAAACCCGAAGGATTGGCTATAGCTGGGAATGAGTTATTTATTTGTGAATACTTTGCTGGTAAAATTTCAAAAATAGACATCACAGAAGACAACCCAGTTCCTGAGGACTTTATAACTGACCTAGAAGGTGTTTACGGAATAAGACTAAGAGGAAATAGCTTATATGTTTGTAGTAACGATGACGGTGCAATTTATACAATAGACATTACTAAGTCATTCATTTTTCCAGAGTTTCTTTTAGACCAATTTAGAGGGCCTACCAGATTAATTATAAATAATGACGATATGTATGTTAGTGAGTATAATACTGGTGTTATTTCAAAAACAAAAATTGACCCAATATCAACAGTAGAAGACTTTGAAAAGAACTCGTTTCAAGTTTATCCAAATCCTTCAAAAGAATACTTGATTGTTAATAGTCAAACATTACCATATAACATGAAGCTTTACAGCATATCTGGAGATACTATTAAAGAAGTGAATAATATACTCGATGCAAAATATAGGTTAAATCTGACTAGTCTTTCGAGTGGAGCTTATGTGCTAAACGTCGGAAATGATTTCTTTAAATTTATTAAAGAATAATTTTGAACCCTCGCAGTTTAACCCCTGAAGAGATAAATTCAAATATGACCTGATAATATTATTGAATTATTATTTTTTCTACTGAATCATTAAATCTTATAATATATAACCCTCGGTCTAAAGAACCCAAATCTATAATTTGATTGTTTTGATTTATTCTAAATTCCATAACTTCAGTTCCATTTAGGTTATAAACTTGTAAGTAATTAATCCTATCAATCAACTTATTAGTAACCATGAGTGTTTGTGCATAAGAATTGTATTTCAAGTTATTATATAATTCTTCAGTTTCAACGCCCGAAATAACCTCAAACCAACCACGAAAATCTATAGATTCAATACAGTCAAACAGCATTATTCTCTTAATCGCGGTATCAATGTTAACATAGTCGTTAAAGTTTATAAATAAATTTCTCTTAATTAATGTGGTTGTATCTGAAAGGTTTGGTCGTGTATCTCTAAATCTAAATGTTCCAAATTCAGTTTCTAATGCTTGAAAATCTGCAATTGCTTGGGTGTAAATAGTATCTATATCACTTATACTATATTCAATAATAGTGTCTTCTGGGAACAAGCCAATTCTTGGTATAATGTTATAGCTAAACTTAGCTATAAAGAAATTCTTACCATAAAATTCTCTGTATGTGCTTGATTCCTTACAACTATCTACCCTGACATTTTCGGGATTAGAAAATGTTGAATCTTCTGGTATATCATAGATTTTTAAACATGAGTCAGGTGGAGGGTAAGAATAGGCTGTAAATGCAAACAGCACCAAAAGTGAAAATAGCATAACCCGTTTCATATTAGAACTCAAATAATTAGTAAAATTGTTTCATTTCAAAATAATAGAACATTGAATAGAAGAAAAGTTACAAATGCTGTTCAAAATATGAAAATAATAAGTTGTACTTTTAATTTATTCTTTCATAAATCGCTTATACACTTTGTCATTTATTCTGATAAAGTAAGTACCCGCGTTCAAATAATCTATTTTAATACTCTGTTCCATCTGAGGAGCTAGGTCTTTATTTGATAATATTTCCTTACCATTTAGGTCTAGTATTTCT
>JAGXGG010000013.1 GCA_024636855.1 Ignavibacteriota bacterium
GGGTTCAAGTCCCTCCTCCGGTACGAAAAAAGGTCTTTACTTAATTGTAAAGATCTTTTTTTGTTTAATATTATAAACCGTACTATTGAGTTTTAACTACTTTGTATGACTTTTTATCTATTACTATGAAATATGTTCCTGAAGGTAGTTCTGATGTGTTTAGATCATATTCATATGAATTAATACTATCAAAAGAATTTCTATATAGTACATTACCCTTCATATCATGCAATTCGACAAATTTAAATTTCCCAGAGACTATTATCTTATCTGTGAACGGATTAGGAGAAACAAGTATATTATCTTTATATTCAGACTCAATATCAGAAATGTTTGAAGTAGTGAATGACCATACGTCCGTCATGTTATAATCATATTCAGTATATCCATGTTGAGATGCAACTTTCCAATAATAAGTAGTATTATCTTCCAATCCTTCAAGAACAATAGAATTATTATAAACTAGTTTATTAAATACTAGTTCACTATAATAATTGGGAAATATCTTTGTCTTTGATACACGAAGCAAATATGCATCAGCATATTGAACTCTATACCATTCTAATGTAGGATTAATACCAACAATTGAATCATCAACAGGTGAAATAAGTTCAGTTGGATAAGGTTCATATCCCAATCCAAAATATTTAATAGGAATCGAATCAGTAACTATTATATATGTTTCATAAATCGAGGTAGGTTTATTATTACTTAATGAATTTGCCGAAAAACTTAGTTTATACATACCTAAAGGAGTATCATTAGGAATATTGAAGCTATAAGTAGCAAAATCTTCATCATTTTGTACAAATGACTCATTTACTTTAAGTAATAGATTCTCTACTTTAAATGTTCCTTTTACAACGTTTCCATCTGTATCGTAAATCACCATTTCATAAGAAACAGTAGTATCAACAGTACATAAATAGTAATGTTTGTCGAAGTTAATAGGATAATAAGAATTAATATGTGTTAAAGTTAATTCTTTACTATTTGACTTATAAAATATATTTTGTGATTGAATTCCTGTTGTTTGATATCCTTCTTTTTTAGCGCAATAGTATATTTGTTTAATAGTATTTACATTAGAATTAAATGCTTTTTTATCTATCTCAAGTTTAACAATTCCGTCTTTATCAGTAATAAGGGTGTCAGATTCATTTAACCAGGGTTTATAAATAATTATTGATGCAGATTCTATACCAATATTATCTTCATTTTTCACCTGAAAACTAATAAGACCATCAGCATCAAACCAAACATCTTGTTCAACTTTAGCTTCAACATATAAATATTCTGTTTGAGGTATTTTTGCATATCTAACATTACCCTGTGATATTACTAAGTCTCCGTCACCAAATGCAAGAAAAGAAGCTCCAGAATATACACCTATAGATCTCCAAGTTTTAGCATTATCATCAGAATAAATGATGCTATCTTTACCAAGGCTAACATGAATTAGTAAATATATATAGTCATTATCATCTATTGATACTGAAGTTATAACACCAGGGTTTTCAACCAAAGTCCAATCATCTACAAAGCCTGGAGCTACAAATAACCCTTTTGAGGTGACAAGATATACATTACCATTACTAGCTACTGCAAAAGAAGACATATAAAGATTTTTTGGATATTTATCTCTAATTGTACTATCAATATATTCAAATTCTGAAAAATCGTTGTTTGCTAAAAAAGCTCCTGTACTATTAATTCCGAAATGAGTACCATCACTAATTTGAACTACACTATTTACTGATTGGCTAATAGTCAAAGCTTTAGATTTAATATTCTCCATGTAAAGACGTGTATGATAATACTCATTTTCGTTAGTTAAAATAATAGAACCATCTTCAAATATTCTAACTTTATTAGGAGAACTGTACCACTTTACTATATTTGTATCAACTTCATTCCAGTTTTCACCAAAGTCACTAGAATAATATAACCTATCACTAGTTGCCACAATAATCTGACCTTTAGAATTCACATCAAAGTCACTTATTCCATTTTTAAATAATGGAATTCTGTCCCATGTGTGCCCCTTATCTTTTGAATGAAATATAAATTGACTTTTATCAGAAATAAATAGTTTGTCACTAACCTTTTTAAATCCATTTTTAAATCCAATATTTTCAATTCCAATATTTTCAGTTTCTAAATTAATGTCTGTCCATAATTTATTCTCTTCTGAATATTTCTTGAATTCTCTTTTCCGGTTTCCAATGTATATATTATATTGATTATCCATGGCAAAGGCACCAACATCATTCCTCCTAACTCCGTTATTAAAATAGTTAATTGAAAAAGGGGTCCAAGATAATCCATTATCTATAGATTTATATAGTGTTGTATCAGTACGAATATATATAATATCATTTATAGAAAACGGATTATACCATCTGTCTTTAATAATTTCTTCACTAATTTCTATACTTTGTCCCTTACTAATATTCCATAGTGTCCATTTACTATAATCACCTTCAGGTAAATACAACCAACGATCTGAATCTAAAATAATTAGGGCTTTAAACTTTATGTCAGAGTTAGGTAAGTAATCGAATTGTTGCCATGTTTTTCCATAATCCAAAGTATGGTATGCGATTGGATTTCGTTTTTTAGATCTCCAGCGAAACTCCAATATCTTAATAATTCCGTAGTTATCATCATAGTGAAAATTAATGTCAGCAAGGTCTGGGTGATATTCCTTTGTAAGATTTATTTCTGTTAATTTCGTTCTAGTTTTATTTAATACAAATACTGCTTCTGAATGATTTGAACAAATGATTTCATTGTCTTTTGTCACTGCAATTATTTCCGAAATAGCTGGTTCACCTAATGCAAATCTCGCTGTATCTGCTCCTGACTCAAGGATATATATACCTTGACTATTAAAAATTACGAGATTATCCTCATTGTCACATTTTATAAGACTAGAGAAAAAAACAATAGGGCTTTCAAAAGGGATTTCACTCCAATTATCTCCACCATCTATACTTCTGTTTAGTTTCGCATTTGATACAGAATAAACCGTCCCTTTAGAATCAACTTCTAAACGGTAAATCTCTGCTGATGCAACTACTCCAGTAGCGTCTTTCCAAAAATCATCAGCATTGCATAAAGTAGTACTGAAGATTAACAATATAAATATGAGTTTCATAATCACAACTTAATAATATATAATACAATATTCGTAAATGTCAATTATAACTGATAATTAACGAATTAGAATTAAACTCACTCCATAATCCTAACAAAGTCATTAACCAAATCTAGTAGCTCTTCCCTATTCTTGTATCCACGGATTGTGTATCGTATATAGTTATCTTTGTCAACTATCACAATAGTCGGGAAACCAAATACATTTAGTTTTCGAGGTATAATATCAGTGTTATCGATATAATTTGGATATTCTATACTGAAATCTGCAATCAAATCTTTTACGCTTTCTAGAGCTTTGTCATCTTCCCATATAGAGATACCTATGATGCTAACATTTTTATCATCTTTGAATTGGGAGTATAACTGATTGAATATAGGATATACTTCCGTACATACATCGCACCAGCTTGATCCAATCAATATGACCTTAACCTTTCCCTTTAGCTTATCTAAATCTGAGAATGTACCATCTAGATTTTGCACAAATCCACTAAGCTGAGTTTCCTTAGTGAGTGAGTTCTTCAACTTATCTATTTTGCTCTTCTTATTTGATTTGATTAGTTCGTTTATATAACTAATCTCTATACTATTATTTGCTGAGATTAATTTTAGAATATATTTTTCTAAATCATTATCTACTATGTTATTTTCGTATGCTTTTTCTATTATGTTTTTGATGCTCGTCGTTTTGTTATACTTATTAGCTAATTCTAGCGCTTCTGTATAGAGAGTTGAGTTCATTTGATATGGAGCAGCTTCTATAGCTTTTTCAACACTCACAAATGCGTTTAGAGAGTCATTAGTCATTAGATTCAACTTGTATTGCGTCAGGTACAAATCAGATTCCGTTTTTGAGATAAAAACTTTCCATTCAGGATATGATACATCAATTGGTTTAAATTCATACAAACTATCTAGCTTAGTTAATCCAATATTCAAGTACATATTTGAATTGTCTATAATCTCTTTCAGAGTGAATTCACTTTTGATATCTTCATCATCTAAGTATGTTAGTGCAATTTCGTTATACAAATAAGATGGAATAATCTTAAGCTTCTTTAAATTCTGATTAAGTTTATTCATCAACTCCTTAGATTGTGAATGCGCGAAAACATAAGAGTTATAAACTGTTTCTATCTCTCGATCATTATAGTTACTATTAAGAAATAGGGATAAATTATCAACAAACTCTTCGAAACTATTGACATTAGCCAAATCTTCAAGTCTCTGATCTTTTGCCATATCACTTTTTGGATGCTCTTTGATGAACTGTTGTTCTAATTCATTTGCTTTATCTTGTTCATTAAGTGAGTTTAGTGCTTTGATTGCAGCAGAGATTGATAGTTCATCATCTACATTTATTTTTGCATTTAGAGATTCCTTTAGCTTTTCGCTGTATTCATCATATTTTATTAATTTAAAATCAAGTTTCAAAGTCTCATATGCTATTTTAGCTCTAAAATTATTTGGATATAACTTAAGCTCTTGCTCAAGTGCTACTTTGATACTATCATAATTCGGAACCCTAGTATAATTATCTCCCGTAGAACCTAAATAGCTGATTGCTTTATTAAGATATCCATTTTTAACAGGTTTACCTTCATTATATATCACCAAATCCCAATATTTCCCACTATTATCATCTACTACACCGTATTTATTTATTACCTTAAGTAGCATCAAATTATCACGAGAATCTATAAATATTCTAGCGCTGCCATTTAAAAGAGTAGCTTCAGCAGTTGGAAATTTTTGATTATCTCTAAAGTGGTAAACTATTAAAAAATTAGAGTCAAGCACACTAGAATCAGTCTCGTATGTGATATTTACTCTAGCTCCAATCTCAGGTTTGCTATTACTAAAGACCAAATTACCAGCTTGAGATGGCAATGTAAATAATACTAAAAGAAATGCAACTAATATTTTATTCATTATTCTTCGACTCTTATTAATTTTGAAATTCCGTTTACTACATATTCGAACGCTTCGTCAATATTATCTGTTATAATAAATAAATCCAGATCCTTTTTACTTATCATACCTACTTCTAGTAGATAGTCAAAGTTTATCAAGTTGTTCCAAAACTCTTTTCCGAATAAAACTATTGGAACCTTTTTACTAATTACGTTGGTCTGCTCTAATGTTAGCATTTCCATTAGCTCATCCATAGTACCAAACCCACCTGGCATTACTACAATTGCTTTTGCATGATATACAAACCAAAATTTTCTCATAAAAAAGTAATGGAACTCGAAATTTAATTCTGGTGTAATATAAGGGTTATGATTCTGTTCAAATGGTAACTCAATATTAAACCCTATATTTTGAAATTCAGCTTCAAATGCTCCTTTATTAGCCGCCTCCATCATTCCCGGTCCACCTCCAGTACAAACGTATACCTTGTTATCAGTAGAAAGTGATTTAGACCATTCAGAAATTCTCTTAGCGAACTCTACTGCTGCATCATAATACTTAGAAGTAAATTCCAACTTTTTTAATTTACTAATCTGTTCTTCTACATCTTGACCCTTTTCTTGCAACTCAATAAAATTATTCAACCTTTTCTTATATTCCTCAGACGAAATAGATCGTGCGGAACCAAAGAAAACTATCGTATTGTAAATTCTATTTTTCTTAAGAGAAGCTTGAGGATGGTAATATTCTGCAAGCATTCGAATTGTCCTGCCCTCTTTACTTTGCATAAAAATTGGGTCTTCATAAGCTTTTATAATTTCTTTTTCATATTTCATAATTATCTCGAGTAGTGATAGCCGCCATCTACAGTGATGTTCTGAGCTGTTATATAACTTGTTGTTGTAGCAAAAAAATAAACTGCATCGAATATATCATCAGGTGTACCATATCTTTTCATTGGTATTTTATCTACTGATATCAGAGATGAATCTTTTGCTGGATCATCTCTTACCTCAATAGCTCCTGGACTAACACTATTTACAGATATATTAGGTGCTAATTCGACTGCAAGTGCTCTTGTCATATGTATTAGAGCAGATTTGGAGATATGGTATGGTAATCTACCCTTCCATATTTCAAATGCTCCAAGCGATGCAATGTTTATTATACGGCTATTAGGCTTTGCAAGTTGCGAGAAGTACTGACTTGTGAAAAATTCACCTTTCAGATTTATTCCAAATGTATTATCTATCAAAGATTCTTCTATATCAGAAATATTTGTCCTTTCTGGAAATACACCTGCATTATTAACAAGTACATCAGGTATCCCTAATTCTTCTATACATTTATCAATAGCACTTACAATCTCTTCTTTTATAGATACATCTGCTTTGTATGTATTAGTTCGAACACCTTGAGCCCTACAAATTTCAGCTGTTTCTATAGCTGATTTTTCGGATGAGTTGTAATTAATAGCTACATCCCAACCTTTCTTTGCAAAATTAATAGCTAATGCCTTGCCTATTCTTCTTCCTGCTCCAGTTATAAAAACTAAACTCATTTTTCTTTACTATTTTGTAACTTGAATAAAATTAAATTGTCTATACACTATGAAAATATTAATTCTAATAATTAGTTTAGTGATTTTTAATATTTCGCTAAATGCTCAAGATTTATATCGTATTTATCTAAAAGATAAAGGAAATCAAATACTTGAATATAACAATGAATTGTATAATGATATACTTTCAGAGTTAGATCCCCGAGCAATAGAGAGAAGAAAAATAAACCTAAAATCAGAAAATATTATTTTCGAAAAAGACATACCAATTTACGAAAACTATTTGGATTCTCTAATTAGTAAAGGTATTAGTATAAGATCAAAACTGAAATGGTATAATTATATAATTGCAGAAATTGATTCAAATCAAATCGTTGAGATTAGTAATTTTAACTTTATAGCAGGAATACAACCAATTGTTGAGCATTACAGTAATTCAATTAACACACTTGAGTTTAACAACTGCGATTTATTCGAATACGGAAATTCATTCAATCATCTAGATATGCTTAATATACCTAACCTACATCGATACGGATTCACCGGTAAAGGAGTTAGGATTGGATTCCTAGATAATGGTTTTGATTTGCGAACACACATTGCTATAAAGAATGCAAATATTGTAAAATCATATGATTTTATTTTTAGAGATTCTATAGTAAATAATCAGGAAGAGGATATCAATTCTCAGGATGATCATGGTTCTGTAGTATTCTCAACAGTAGGTGCATTTGATAATGGAAACTATATAGGTATTGCTCCTAATGCAGAATTTTACCTTGCTAAAACTGAAGACAATAGAAGTGAATCTTACCTAGAAATAGATAATTTTGCTGAAGCTATTATTTGGATGGAGAATAATGGAGTTGATGTAATAAATGCTTCACTGGGTTACAAAGGATTAGATTCGAATTCTTTAAGTTATGATAATTTGAATGGAAGTTATACTATTGCATCACGTTCTATAAATGATGCCTCTGCTATGGGTATGATTTGTGTTATAGCTATGGGAAATAATCTAGATATACCAATGTCATTGATCTCTCCTGCCGATGCTGATAGTAGTGTTTCAGTTGGTGCTCTTGATCCTAATGGAGTAGACTTATCAGGTTTCAGCTCGAATGGACCAAATGCAAATGGTGTAATGAAGCCGAATCTTGTTGCACAAGGTGGAGCTGTTTACTGTATAAACCCAAATAGTAATGATAAATATTACCGTACTTCGGGTACATCGCTTGCTTCTCCATTGATAGCTGGAAGCTTTGGGTTATTGAAATCTACTTTTCGCTATACTGATTCTTATACTTTGAAATCAAATATGTATAAATCAGCAGATAAATATGATAACCCAGATAATAGGTTTGGATACGGGTTACCTGATGTATTCCAAGCAATTAATTGCTCTGGTGTCGCTATTTCTCCTGAGAATCAGATAGACAATATTAATTTTAAACGATTGGTATTTTATATTTTCCCAGATAATCAAATATTAGATGCAGAAATAGAAGTCAATTACTCTGAATATAAATCTAAAACTTACCCTCTGGTAAAAAGAGGATTTGATAACCAATATTATATAGATATCCCAAAAACTGAATTTGAATCAGATACCGCAACAGCACGGATAAAAGTAAAATCTTATCTACTTGATTACTTTTACCCAAGTATAGAAAATTACTTTACAATTAGTCTTTCCAATGATTTAGTACAATGTGGAGTGAACAAGAATGAGATTACACCAGAAGCAGCATACTCCCCTACTTCTGAATTAGAAGTTTATCCGACCCTTATTCAAAATTATGGAAGTATTAATTTAGCACTCCGTGTGAATGATTATTATTTAATTAATATTAGTATTACTGACATTCAAGGAAGAAATATTTTTCAAGAATCTCTAAACTTTGGTCCTGGGGTACTAAATAAACAAATTGAGCTTAATAATGTTATTTCAGGTGCTTACTTTATATCTATAGAATATGATAACAGAAGAGTTGTAAAAAAAGTAATAATATTGAATTAAAATATGAAATAATGTTTTGTTAATTCAAATCTATGTGTTATGTTTGAGTCTTGATTTCGTTACGAAATTGAAAAAGGGATCGTAGTTCAGTTGGTTAGAATGCCAGTCTGTCACACTGGAGGTCGCGAGTTCGAATCTCGTCGGTCCCGCCAAAGCTCCACAATTAGTTGTGGAGCTTTTTTTTTATAATTTTTTGAACATTACTACGTTTAAGTCTAAAAATAATATCAAAAAAATATATGAATTTATCAAAGTTATTCGAGCTATTAGAATCAGAAATAAATAAAGATTTTTCGAAAACAAAAGTATTAGAATATAAATCACCTAATGAGATGATTGAGCATCTAGACTTAGATATTCAAGATGAATCACAAGGTGAAATAGATTTATACAATTCAATTGATAAATATTTATCAGGCTCAGTAGATACTGCTCATCCCCTATTCAGCAATCAGTTATGGGCTGGCAGAAATTACCCAGCTTTAATTTCTGAGTTTGTAACTACTCTTAGAAATACTTCAGTATATACTTATGAGACTGCACCAGCTGCTACTATCATTGAAAATTATATGATTGATACGCTATGCAAGAAAATGGGATATAAAAGTGGTGACGGAACTTTTCTAACAGGAAGTAGTAATGCTAACCTAATCTCACTTTTAGTTGCTAGAAATACTTTATTTCCAGAAATAAAGAGAAATGGATTAAGCTCTCTACCAGAATTATGTTTCTTTGTATCTGAGCATTCACATTATTCATTTGAAAAAGCTGCTAACGTACTGGGATTCGGTGAAGAAAATGTAATCAAAGTAAAAGCTGATGACAATCATAGAATGATTCCTTCTGATTTGGAATCATGTATAAATAAAGCAATTAAAGATGGTAAAAAACCATTTTATGTATGTGGTACTGCAGGTACAACTGAAGTTGGCGCATTTGATCCATTAGTTGAACTTCAAGAAATAGCTAAAAAGCATAATCTTTGGTTCCATACAGATGGAGCATGGGGAGGTGCACTTATATTTAGTAATAAACACAAGCATTTACTTAAAGGAATTGAAAACTCAGACTCAATCTCATGGGATGCACATAAGCTCATGGGCATACCATTAATTTGTTCAGTCATTTTGCTAAAAGATAGTAATCAATTGTTACCAGCAGTTTGTGAACAAACTTCAGATTATCTATTTCACGAACATGAATACGATGACCTTGATTTAGGTAAGAAGTCAATACAGTGTGGTAGAAGAGTTGATTCATTAAAATTATGGTTATCATTCAAGTACTACGGTATGAAAGGCTATGAAGAAAGAATTGATAAGATGGTTTCACTTGCTGAGTATTTAACTCAAAAAGTAGAATCAAATCCTTCTTTTGAACTTCTTGCCCCTACTACATATTGTAATGTGAATTTTAGATATAAACCAGAAATTGATTTAACACTAGAAGAAATAAATGGAATAAATTTAAAAGCTCGTGATGAAATGTATAAAGAAGGTATAGCTTTGTTCAACTATTGCTATATTAATGAAAAGCTATCTATACGCTTTATTCTTTCAAATCCGGATGTGAATGTGTCTGATTTAGATTATATATTAGAAACATTTCAATTAAAATGTGAAAAGCATATTTCATTGACAGTTTAAATACTAATAAACATAAATAAAAAAAGGGCTGATATTCAGCCCTTTTTTAATTCTATTTAATATTCTCTAAAGATTCTTATTTAACAATTACCATTTTCTTTGTAAATGTCACACCATTTACTGATAATTGGAAATAATATGTACCAGTAGATAAGTTGGAAATATTAGCATTTAGCGTATTGTTGTTATTTGCAGGAGTTAAACTATTATTTAAGATAGTAGAAACTCTATTCCCCATGTTATCATAAAGTGACAAAGATACAGTAGATAATTTCTCAACACTGAAAGATATCTCTACCATGTCAGTATTTACTGCAGGGTTTGGAGAAACGTTACCAAATTCTACATTAAAGTCTAATTCATTTTTAACTGAATTAAGAGGACCTTGTGCAGAAGTTGCATCCATAGAATCAGTGAAATTCAATACAGTAGCCCAACTAATTAACATATCTTTTATTGGTTGAGGGAAATTAAACTTGTTTAATCTGTAAGAAGTTTCAGTTGTTGTATATGTTAAAATAGGTACATTTTCAACATCTGGAATAACATTTGGAATATTAAATAATGTTTCTACTGATTCATCATTAGTAATATTTACACTATCACCCCATTTACCAGTATTCATATCATAAACAACAGAGAAAATGTCGTACTGCAAAATAGTGTCTAACATATCTTGTTGTTCAACTATTTCGTTTGTTAATGGATCTCTTACATCCAAGTATACTTGTACTGGAGGATCAAGTGGAATTGTTTTACCTTTAACTGCATCAATATACATTAATACAACTTTATCTCCATCAACTGTTTTAGCTACTTGAAAGTTATTTCCATATGTAGAAGCTTGATATCTAATAGCCCATGAATTTGTATCTGCAGTAGTAGAAGAATGTTCTAATGTTACAAATGGTCCAGAAGACTCTAATTCAGCTATTTCAGTCAAACTAAAAACTCCATTGTCATATTTAAACTCAGTTAAATAAGCTAAAGTAGGAAGATCAGTACCACTTATGATAACACCTGCTATATATGATACTTTATTAGTTCCTCTTGAGAACATTGCATTCCCAGAATATGGGTTCATAATACCAACTGCTGTGTAACCCGGATGATTATCTAAAATGCTATTTAGAGTTAATTCAGGCATCAATTCAAAACTTGTCCAGTTGTCTCCACCATCAGTTGACTTAGAGATACCTAATAATCTTGGTTCTGCATTTTCGAAGTGTCTATTATTAACACCAGCAAATAAAGTACCTTGATCATCATAAGTTACAGACATCGGACCATTCCAAGATTGAGTTTTTCCTCCTGGATCTCTGAATTTATTAGCCCACCATTCTTTTGGTATATTACCAACTATACTTTGATCTTCAAAGTTAAAACCCCAATAACCATAATATCCATATTGATCATTTGCAGTCACAGGATCTAATGTTCCATAACCAAAAACAGTATTAGTTACTTCGTTAGTGTTTAATAACATACTGCCCCAATTCTGAGCATCAGGAGGGAAACCACTGTCTGGAGCATCTTGATTAATTGGTTCTGGATCTGTACCAATTGTCTTATCATAAATAGCAAAGACTCCACCAGATCCATTTGCCCAAACTCCATTAGTTTTTTCTGTAGTTTGAGGTGCATACATTACGTAACTTAAATCTTCAATATTAGTAGATTTAGTAGGGTTTGAAAATGCTAATGATGGATAAAACGGCCCAATATCTGGATTTCTATATACATGAACACTATCCCAAGTACCACCCATATCAGTAGTTCTTAGCATATAAAGCTTTGAACCATCGAAAGCACCAGGTAAAAATTGTCTTTCATTTATAGCAATACCTATTGCATTCGTTGAAGGATCCCAATCAATTGGATTAGAACGTGAATAATGCATGAAGTAGAATCTTTCAAATCTCACTAATGGTTGAACATCGTTCAATTTCTGTGTAGAATTGTTTTTATTCTTAGAAATAGTTTCTACTTCCAATTTTGGAGAAGTATAATCAATTTTATCTTTTTGATTAATACTTACATTATCATACTTCTCTATACTATAAGCAGTAGCTGTTATAGCAATAGCTAGTATAATGGTTAATAATTTATTCATTTTAAAACCTCATTTGTTAAACTAAAAATTTATTCATTCTTAACATAAAACAAAGATAAGTGCATTTTTAAATATTTGCAAATCTAATTTTGCACCTCTCTTCTAATACTAAAGACACACTACTATACCTATTAGTTACACTTTTACACGATTAATAGTTAATTTTCGTTTTGTGAGCTAAATATTTTCAAAAAAGTATTGGATATTAGAATGTTATTAGAAAAAGATATATTAAACAGTATTAGTAATATAAAAGACCCAGATTTAGGAGTAAGTTTGTCAGAGTTAGACGCTATTGATAAGATAGAGATAAGTGAAGACACAGTACAAATCAAATTAAAACTAGTACAACCAATATATTGGGTTGTAAATAGGATTAATGATTTACTAATTGCTGAACTTCGTAAACTAGATAGTAAAGTAAAATTTGAAATATTAATCACAGAGCAACCTTTTAACACTCAAGACAGAGAAGTCTTACCAGGTGTTAAAAATCTAATTGCCGTTTCTTCTGGTAAAGGTGGAGTTGGTAAATCTTCTATAGCCTCTAACATAGCAGCTGCTCTTTCTAAAAAAGGTGCAAGAGTTGGTATAATAGATGCCGATATTTATGGGCCTAGTCAACCAACAATGTTTGGACTCAAAAATGCTCAGATGGAATCAGTGAAAATGCCAGATGGTAAAGTAAAAGCAAGACCTTCTACGAAATATGGAATCCAAATAGCCTCAATGGGATTTCTAATGAAGCAAAGTGATGCGGCAATTGTTCGTGGGCCTATGCTGGCTGGATACTTCTCTATGCTTTTCGAACAAATCGTTTGGGGTAATCTTGATTTCCTGATCTTCGATTTACCACCAGGTACAGGTGATATTCAATTAACATTGACACAGAAAATCCCTCTTACTGGTGCAGTTACTGTAACTACTCCACAGGAAATAGCTCTTGCTGATGTTCGCCGAAGTATAGCTATGTTCAACAAAGTTAATGTAGAAAACATAGGAATTATCGAGAATATGAGCTGGTTCTCCCCTGTTGGTCATGATGAGAAATATTATATTTTTGGAAAAGACGGTGGTAAGATGATTAGTGAAGAAACAAATGTAGAATTGCTTGGTCAGGTACCTCTTAGTATTCAGATGAGAGAAGGGAATGATGGCGGAATGCCAGAAGTGCTTCGCGATGAAGATTCTGAACAATCTAAAGAACTACTTTCTATCACAGATAAAATAGTTTCGAAAGTACGTAACATTAATTACGAAAAATCTAAAACTCCAGAAGTAGAGATAAATATATAATGTCTTCTGTAGAAGAAAGAATAGAATCTGTAGTCGAAGAAATCAACAGTATCTTAGAAAAAGATGGTGGTTTTCTCCAATTTGTCGCATTTGAAGAAGACACAAAAACTGCTGTTTTTAAATTACTAGGCATATTTGAACATGACCCGATGGCTATGAATACTTTTCGTGGTGGAATAGAAAAGATTATATTGAGTAAAATCAAGGAAGTACGTCGAATCGAAAAAATAAATTAAAATTTAGTTTGCAGATTAGAAAAATTGTCTTATTTTTGTACTCCTTAATCGGGGCGATTAGCTCAGTTGGTTCAGAGCATCTGCCTTACAAGCAGAGGGTCGGGAGTTCGAGTCTCTCATCGCCCACACATTTAAGATATTAAAAGAAGCAAAAGCTAATAAGGTTTTTGCTTTTTTTGTCTAACAGGCAGGAGTGGCGGAACTGGTAGACGCGCTGGATTCAAAATCCAGTGTTAGCAATGACGTGGGGGTTCAAGTCCCCCCTCCTGTACCAAAAGAAAAGAGTGATTGGAATTTCCAATCACTCTTTTTTTATACTCGCTTGCTTCTTAGCTATTATTGCCCCCTCGCCTACTATTTCCGCCTTTCTATTCGATAACATCTTCACCTAGTTTGATAAATGGTACGCATCTATCATCTAAACCGGTTCGCTTTACCCTAACAATGTAAGCCCCTGGATTACCACTGAAGAACTCAAGATTATATCCTCCCCACGGACTATTATCTACAGTGTCTCTATGCCATTCTACGTTCTTGAATTCCTTATGCTCAGGGAAATATCCGAACCTATCTAGGACACTATCACGCAACTCGGGGCTTAGCTTAGCTGTTTCTATGTTTATAATCACTTCTCTTGTTACCTCAAGAGCATCAAAAGGTACATATAGCCATCCTTTACCGTAAGAAACAGTTGGTGAGACTACTATATCATATTCATCATCCATTCGACATAGCTTATCGAGCTTACTAGCATCGCCTAGCGTATCAAGTATGATAGTTGTCTCTATAAAATTCAACATTCCTTCAATTCTAATAAATGTTTTACCCACCGTATCTTTGTCAACTATGTCGGGAGTGGTTACTTTGTCGTCGCTGCAACCCCATACTGCCACTAAGCAAAGGGCTACTATTATATATTTCTTCATTACTGCTTCTCATTTATTATTATTGTTTACTTATTAACGCCGTCACTCCACTCGCCGACCACGGTCACTGAGCGGAGTCGAAGTGCCGCCTACTAGAATGGAGTGCTCGCCCACTCGAAGACCCTAATCGCTACCTAGTGGAGGGTTTTTGGTGTCTCATTTATCATCTTCAATTTTAAATATTTCATTTATGTCTTTTAGAATTTTATTTAGGTATTCTTTTTTTCTCGTATCGTCTTTTGCTAACTCAACAAGAGAGTTAATGTAAGTATTGATTTCTTTACCTAATTCATTTTCTACTTTTAGAATGTCAATTTCAGCTTTTATTTCATTAAAAAATTTAATATTACTAACCATTTCATCGAAATCTTCATAAATATCCTCTCTAATTGAAAGTTCAATGGCTTTCAATAACTCTGAAATAGCCAAACTATATTTATTATGTGAAATATATAAGCTTCCTGTGTTATGAATTTCAGTAATCTTTATCAATTTCTTTAGATATTCTTTTTGTTTCATAATTTCAGCACTCAATTCTCTAGTCTTTTCTTCAATTAATCTATCAAAATCTTCTACTCTTCTATTTATTCTTTCTTCTATTCTTTCATTTATACTTTCTTGAAAATGCCTATTTTCATTCCGTATATGTTCTATTTCTCTATTCAGTCTAATCTCATTTCTATTACTATCTTCTTGAATCCTTGTTTCTGTTTTATCAATATTTTTATTAAGTAACCATGGTATTAAAATACCAAAAACAGCAAAAGCAATACCTAGTACCCAGTAAATAACAATCATATTGCTATCATAAGTACTATGAATAGTATTTATATGCTGTCCCATATCAAGTTGTGAAATAGAATCGAGTTTATTTTGAATATAAACTGTATCTATACTATATATTGTGTCTCTCATAATCTCCCTTCCCCCGCCGTAAAGGCTATTCTAGTTGGCGAAAAGGGGTGTCTAGTGGGCGATGTGCCTTCTCTAGTGGGCGAAGTGTCCATTATGAATGGCGGTAAAGCCATTAAGAACGCCGAGGAGTCCTCTAATAACGGCGAGGAGTCCTCTGAGAATGGCGAGCTGCCCTGTGAGAATAGATTTAATCGGTGTTTTGGTTTTTGCATGGGTTTCCTCTTGAAAAATTGTTTTTCAAATTAAGAATTTTTTTTTAATTTTACAATAATGATAACAAGGAGAAGGGTATGAGAAAGATTTTAGTGATAGTAATGTTGATTTTTGCATTCGGGTGTAGCGATGATGCCACCGAGCCGAGTGAGAATACGATAGTTGGGAAGTGGATGAAGGACGTTACAAAAAAAGATGATAGTGAAATCAACATATTAGTAATAGAATTCACAGAAGATGGTAAGTATATTGTTCAAAACGGAAAAGCTATTGAAGATGAATATATATTAATTGGTAGTTATACATATACAAATGATATACTAACGATGTCAGATGAGAAATGTGAGGATATGGATGGTAAATATAAGTTAGAATATAGGAATAATGGTGTAGATTTTATCATAGTTGAAGACGAATGTGACAGAAATGAATTTATTCCTGGCTTTTTTGATAAGTATAAAGCTACTTTATATAACAAGTAGAATGTTAATGAAAAGGAAAGCAATCCACTAGGAGGCGAGGACGGTGTTCTTGCCTTTTATAATAACAAGGAGAAGAATATGAAAAAGGTTTTAGTGATAGTAATGTTGATTTTTGCATTCGGATGTAGTGATGATGGTACTAATCCGAGTGAGAATGAATTAGTTGGTGTATGGAAGACCATCTATTCAGTTTATAACGATGATGATGGAACGTATGTGGATGTCTTATTGATCCTTGAATTTTTTAATACTGGATCTTTTAGGATGATAAATGAACAACCAGAAGAGTTGATTTTTTCTGAGCAAGGAACTTATACAATTAAGGATAATATTATTACAATTAATAATAATAAATGTGAAACAGAAGAAGGCAGTTATGAATTTGTGTTTAAAGATAATGGTGTAGAGTTCACTCGAATAGAAGATGAATGTAAAAATAATAATATTCTAGGAACATTTTTCTTTGATTATAATGCAGAATTGAAAATAAATTAGTAGTCGAATTGATTAACTATAAGCCAAAGCAATCACCTAGGAGGCGAGGACGGTGTTCTTGCCTTTTATAATAACAAGGAGAAGAATATGAAAAAGGTTTTAGTGATAGTAATGTTGATTTTTGCATTCGGATGTAGCGATGATGGGACTAATCCAGAGCCACACGAGATAGTTGGTAAGTGGGTGATGGATGTTACTCCACAAGGAATATTAGAAAAGTCATTTTTAATACTCGAATTTAGTAATAATAATGAGTTTACAAAGATCCAAGAAGGTTTTGTTCTTGGAACAAGTGATTATCAAGGTACTTATTCTATAAATGGAGATGTTATTACATTCGTTGGTGGGGATTGTAAGAAGGTAGAGGGTAAATATAAGTTTAAGTTTAGAGATAATGGTGTAGAATTTACTTTGATTGAAGACGAATGTGAAGATAGAGAATATGTAGTTGGCTTTTTTGAGAAGTATGAAATTCTACCGGGTTAATATAATAATTAACTAGTAAGCGCAAGCAATCCACTAGGAGGCGAGGAAGGTGTTCTTGCCTTTTTTTAAGGGTGTGCCTCGTCCTAAAATAAGTAGACACAAAATGGACTTATTTATGAAAGGTAAAGAAATACCAAAGAAGAAGAGATATTACTCATGCCCTTGGCTTGACAAGCATGCTTCGTTCGTAATGACAAGGATTTGAGTAAACGTAAATAATAGTTATATTTGCGAGGATTAAAAAATAATAGTTTATAAATACATTTTGGAGGAAGTTATGAGAAAGCTACTCATGTTAGTTTTTGTATTGGTCTTTGGTTTTAATATTTCAAACGCCTTAGAGCCAGTTATGGTTTCAATAATTAAGACAGACAATGCCAATGCAGTTGCTGTAACAGTCGAATTGAATGATTATAGCTCAGGAAGTGCAGTGAACGTCTTCCCTACTACGTCTATGGGGAACTTAACTCCTAATTCATCGGGCGTAATTAGCTTTGTAGTTGACGGAACAGCTTGGCAAGCCGTCGATGTAGCTAATGTGAACAGTTATTATATAGTTGATGTTAAATTAGCTGGTACTCTATACGCACAATATAGATTAGATGAGCTAATAGCTATCCAATCACCAGCCGATATACAA
>JAGXGG010000092.1 GCA_024636855.1 Ignavibacteriota bacterium
GATAAAATGTTTTCTATTTTTTATGAGAAAATGGATATTCCAAAAGAAACGGTGTTCATGGGACCACCTGTGGTAACTCATAGAATAGTTGATAAATTTGATAAGACAATTTTTGTCGGAAGGGAAGGCGAACTGATTACAAAAATGATGACTAATTTATTCCAATATGACTCCATTGAAATTGGGATGAGTTGCTCTCATATACCATTTGCTTTTGCAAAGCATATTGGAGCAAATCCGATCATATTTATTGGACAAGACTTATCTTTTGGACTTGATGGAAGCACACATTACAAGGATGTAGAGTCTTATGTGACAGAAAATGTGAATAAAAGTGATTTAAAAATGGTTGTAGGCCAAAATGATGAAATGTTACAAACAAATAGTGCTTATTATAGCTTTTTGTTATGGTTTGAAAATGAAATAGCTAAAACAAAAAATACAACATTTATTAATGCAACAGAAGGTGGTGCAAGAATCAAAGGTACCCTTCAGATGACACTTAACGAAGCTATCGAGGATTATTGCAGTGAAGAAATCATAGGATTAGGTGAGAATTACGAATTATTAGCCAGAAATCAAGAGGAAAATATTTCGGAAATAACAAAAAAAGCTGAAAAAGTTTTCGTAAAAATGATGGAAAGTGTTGACACTATAAAAGATTATCTAGTGTCTAAGCTGGAAAATGCCGATGATCTATATAAACTGCCCCATAAACTTGACAGCCATATTGACCTGCTCAATGAAATCTATTCAAAACTTAGCTTAGACATAACAGTAAGATTTATTGTCCAACCCTATTATGTTAGTTTTTATAGGAAAACTAGACAATTTCCTGTGAAGATGAGTGAAAGTGAATGGAATTTACTAACATTTGAAATCATAAATTTTATGAAAAAGACAGTAAATATCATGGTAGTGCTCAAAGAAAAATTTGGTGATTATCTCAGTTGCATAAATGGAGGTTCATATGAAGAATCTGATTAAAAACATAGAAAATTTCTTAACAGATATTTATTTTAAGGAAACAAGTGAGTTATATATGGATTTTATAGGAATTACGGAATTGCTGAATGAAACTTACGAAGAAAATCCGAGAAACAAAAACAAACTCATGAAAATCACTATGGAGCTTATGGAGGTTTTTTCGTCCAGAGATTTACTAAAGATGGCAGATCATCTAGAATATAAAGTATTAAAACATATTAAAGGTTTGGAGGAGTAAAATGAAGATTTCAAACGTATTCAGTTCTATGACGGAGTTGAATGTTCAGAAGAATGAAAAGGTAAAGTATAGAATATGGACACCATCAGATAGTAAATGTGGTGTTGTTGTTTATGCGTATGAGTTTGGTGAGCAATTAGAAGATGCTCAAGTTAAGCAAGTGGCAGAAAAGATTTCTAAAGAGAATAATATAGCTGTCTTAGTTATTGAGTATTCAGGTACAGAAATGAAACGTTCAGATGACCTGCTTATTAAGTTGCAGAAGAGAATACCCCAATTTTTAGATAGCATTAAGGTTTACACTAGTGATTCAATCCTGCAATTGATAGAAAATGGAAGATATCAAGATGCCATCAATGAGCTATTCTATGCACTACCGGTTAATTACCCGGTAAATATTGATACAATTATTCCTTTGTATGGCGGACCTGAATTATACTGTGACTATGGACTGGCTCCGGCGCTAGATATTATTGGTACGATTGAAGATGTAGCAAAAGAATATCCAGACATAGATTGGAATGATTGTATTGGATTTGGATCAGGCTACGGCGGATACTTAATAGATCTATGTGAACGACTATCACCCGGTCTATTTTCAATGATTGTGAATGCTAGGGGCTACATAGCACCAACATCAACAGAACTATTTTGTAATATGACTGAATGGGAAAGTGGTGTACACAGAAAAACACAAAAAAACAAAATTGGGAAATTACCCATACATTTAGTAGATTTCCAAGGGTGGACATCAAACTTTGATCATGAATTCCATTTTAAACCACAATGTTTTGATATTAGAAATTTAGCCAATGAACATATAATTAAGACTAGTGCTGCTGATAAAAATACATTAAGAATTTTGATAGACTATTCTACTAGTGATGAAGTATATTTAGAGAATAAAAAGGCGTATATCAGTATGTTACATAGCCAAGGGTTCAATGTAAATCACTTTGTTATTGATGAGGAAGATACTTCAATATCATACCTTATTCATAAAGACAGTAACATCATGATGGATTATGCAAAACTTTTTAAGCATCATTATGAAAAGTATTCAAGAAGAAATATAAAGTCAAGAATGGGATTTAAGCTTTTATGGTTTGCAGTCTACGGGGGTGTTTATATTTTTTATCATTCCAATTCTAACTTGGTATATAGGTATCTAACAGAATTAGATTTTGATAACGATGAAAATAAGGAATTATATTCAATGATTTCTGAACATGAAAATAAAGAAGATATTATGAATTATATCTTAGAACCGATAAGAAATATTTCTGAAAAATATCAAGAATTATTAAAATCTAACTAAATATATAGGAATTTGAATTAATATAAATATAGGATATAGAGAGCATAATTAATTGTGTCATGAAAAGGTAATAATCTATAGAATCCTGATTTTTAAGACACTCAAGAATATTATATACAAGGAAAGTAAAGGTGGGTGCATGTGAATAGAATACTAATAACAGGTGCTGATGGATTTATTGGAAGTCATTTGACGGAAGAATTAGTGAAGCAAGGGAATAAAGTTAAGGCGTTTGTACATTATAATTCTTTTAATTCATGGGGATGGTTAGAGGCTTTACCTAGAGAAGTAATGAAAGATGTAGAAGTCTACTCAAGTGATATTCGTGATTCAAATGGGGTAAGAGTTGCTATGAAAGGTATAGATGAAGTATTCCATCTTGCTGCTCTTATAGCTATTCCCTTTAGTTATAACGCGCCTGATATGTATGTAGATACTAACATAAAGGGTACATTAAATGTACTTCAAGCAGGAAGAGACTTAGATACGTCAAGAATATTTATTACATCAACTTCAGAAGTCTATGGAACAGCTCAATATGTACCAATTGATGAAAAACATCCATATCAAGGTCAATCACCCTATTCAGCAACAAAAATTGGTGCGGACCGTTTAGCTGAGTCCTTCTATCGAACCTTTAATATGCCGATCACAATTGTTCGCCCATTCAACACATATGGTCCAAGGCAATCAGCAAGGGCAGTGATTCCTACAATTATTACTCAGTTACTTGCAGGCAAGGAAGAAATAGAACTTGGTTCATTGTCACCAACAAGAGATTTCAACTATGTAAAAGATACAGCGAATGGCTTCATCGAGATTGCTAAGTCTAATAATACAATCGGTGAAGAAGTTAATATAGCTACTCAACAAGAAATTTCAATTGGGCAACTAGCTGAAGAACTGATTAGACAAATTAATCCTAATGCTAAGATTGTTTGCGATAACCAGAGACTTAGACCTGAAAAGAGTGAAGTAAATAGACTCTTGGGTTCAAATGAAAAGATAATAAGATTGACAAACTGGAGACCAAAATATTCATTTGAAGATGGTTTGGAAGAAACGATAGAATTTTTTAGACACAATATGGATCAGTACAAGACAGATATATACAACATATAATTGGAGGTGCTGATATGAGTCGTGAATTTATACCTCTGTCTGTTCCTAACATAAAAGGAAAAGAACTTGAGTATGTAACACATGCAGTTAAAACAGAATGGGTATCAACAGGTGGCCCTTATGTAAATGATTTTGAAATGAAAATAGCAGAGTATGTCAAGTGTAAAGGTGCTGTTTCCTGCCAAAATGGTACATCAGGGATTCATATCGCCCTTATAGTTTGTGGGGTTACAATGAATGATGAAGTTATTGTACCTACTTTAACGTTTATCGCTGCAGTAAATCCAGTGAAGTATATTGGAGCAGAACCTGTATTTATGGATTGTGATGATTCGCTAACCATGGATGTTAATAAGCTAAGAGATTTCTGTGAAACAGAATGTATATTTGTAGATGGTAGACTTATCAATAAGATCTCTGATAAACATATCAAAGCACTGATTGCGGTCCATGTTTTTGGTAACATGGCTGATATGGAAAGTATTATTGATATTGCAAATAAATACAATCTGATAGTGATTGAAGATGCTACAGAAGCAATTGGTACTTTTTATCTTGAAGGAAAGTATAAAGGTAAACATGCTGGAACAATAGGAGACATAGGTATCTATTCATTTAATGGAAACAAGATTATGACTACTGGCGGCGGCGGAATGATTGTTTCAGATAATGAAGAATTACTATTGAGAGCAAAGCATCTTACCACTCAAGCCAAAAGTGACGAGCTTTTTTATACTCACGATGAAATTGGTTATAATTATCGCATGACAAACCTTCAAGCAGCTTTAGGTCTAGCGCAACTTGAACAAATAGAAGACTTTATAAAGGTGAAGAAGGATAATTATGAGTTCTATAAAAATAGAATTCAAAAAATACCAGGACTAAGAATTTTGGATTTTAAGGATAGTGTTCGTCCAAATCATTGGTTTTATGCACTATATGTAGATGAAGGGTATGCATTAAATAGAGATCAAATTATCAAATATCTAGCTTCTAAAAAGATTCAGTCAAGACCAATATGGGGATTGATAAGTGACCAAAAACCATATGAAGGTAGTCAAACCTATAAGATTGAAAAAGCTAGAACATATTTGGAAAAGATAATAAATATTCCATGCAGTACCAATCCTCATAGAGAAGATGCAGAATATATTATAGAATGTTTAAAACAACCAGAGGTGGTGTAAGTCACCTTTGAAAAGAGGTGAAATAATGGAAGTCAAGGAATTTTTAATAGATGAAGAATCAACAATAATTGAAACGATGCAGCAATTAGATAAAGTTGCAAAGAAAGTACTTTTTGTTATAAGAGATGGACTTTTTGTTGCAGCGATTACGGATGGAGATATTCGGAGATGGATTCTAAGTAAAGGGAATCTAGATACTAAAGTTAAAGATATCGCTAACTACAATCCAA
>JAGXGG010000093.1 GCA_024636855.1 Ignavibacteriota bacterium
AGGGACTAGCATTCTGAACGGTCTTCTATGACAAATGACATCCTACAGTCTTACTCTTTCTCCTTTCTTTTCTTCGTTTATAAAGTTCTCAAGTTAATTATTATTTCTAATATTATTGGACTTTACAAACATAGGATGACAATAAAAAAAACCTTCGATAAGAGGCAATTGAATAAAACTAATGAGTAAGTAGTACACGCAAGTAGTCGCCAGACGCCGCACGGTAAAGCTAGCCGACATAGACTACCTCCACTACGAATCGAACAGAATATTACTAGAAACAAAAGCCGGTAAGAGATTTGAGATAGGGCTCTCAAGCTTCAGCTGTGATGAGATACAAGAGATAAAAGCAGAAATTGAAAAATTGAGAACAAAGTTGTCTCTTGAAGGAATGAATTAGAAATCCCAATTAAGCTTGTTTCATTTAACAAAGACACACTTAACTCTCTTCGGATGACGTTTCGTAGATAGACAATAACCTACCTACTTAACTGAATTTTTGTGCTTCCAGATATACCGTCCTTGCTATATTTAAGAAAGTACACACCACTAGTATAACTGCTCATATCTATTTGAGTACTTCCTACAATTGGGTCTATATTAAGTAGAGTTTTACCATTAATATCTACTACTGAGATTGAATCATAATCTTTATAAAGTACTACTTGCACTAGACCAGTAGTTGGGTTTGGGGATAGATTTACTACATCTTCACTTGGCTGATTTTCAATGTTAGATTTGGTAGATATTATATCGCGGATTGCTTGCATTTTATAATTTCTATCGGGATTAGTGTAATCATCTGTTAAGCCCCAACAGCCGTAACGGTTATAAGATGAAGCCAAGGTAAAGTGCATAGCCAATCCTCCGCCTATATTCTCCCAGCCTTCTTGATAATTGTATTTTATTATATTACCCATTTCTTTCGTTCTATGCGAATTGATTAAATTACCGAGATTGTCGGTACCGCCACCAGCTGGTACGTGTGGCCCACCCTCGTATGATGTACACCCACCAACTAAGCCCCAATCATTAGCCTTGTTTATATGATTCAACCTATAAGTCGAGGATTGCGCATTTACTACTTGATTGCTAATATCATCTATCATTCCATCATTTATAGTCTTCAAATATTCAGAACTCGGGGAATCCGTCTGGAAATAAAGAGCCGTACTAGTGGCATATATATAGTCCTTCGGCTCTCCAATTTTATTATTTATATAATTCAACTGTATATCACTTCGCCCATTATAAGCGTGTTGTCCTGCTAATATCACACGGATCCTATTGTTGATAGCGCCAATTCCAAATACATTCCCAAACCAATTAGATAATTCCACAGTTCTTCGTGCATAATTTTGGTCAAATGTAATTCCATAGTAATCGGCCTCTGCTTTATTGTAAGGACCATGAGTCGCTTGAGTTGGGCTCCATACTTCATTGCTATTTTCTACATATATATTGATATTCTCGTTGAGATTCTCTTGTAGGAATTTGGCAAGTTCAGCTACATAATTGGAGTCACAAGACATGTGAATATTAATCCAAATATCTTTATCAAGTATGTTCGACAATTCGACTATGTATTCCCAACACCAAGCATCCCTTTTACCATTAGTCTCTCTCATGCTTTGTTGAGCAGCATCTAGTGGAGTTTTTCTATTCTCCCAAGTCGTTTTAGCGGGATAAACCGGCTCACCATTCCATATATTCTGTACATTGTAGTAACGATAGCAAGCAAAATCAGCCGCTTTGCACAGTGCTATATACTCATCTGTAAATGTCTTTTTAGTATCTAATTCATAGCCCTGTCTCATTACTCTCAACATAGAAATACCAGAATTGTTCATAGCCTTCGGGCTAATTCTTGTGTTTTTGAAACTCAAGAAAACCAGTGCATGATTGGGTTCATCATGCCCACCAACTATTAGTTCAAAGTAAGTAGTGTTAGTCAGATTATCGTATCTTAGATTCTCCAAAGTCACGCTAGTACCTGATACCGTCACCTCTGCTAGACCTTGGAAAGATGCCTTGTAAGTACCACTATAATCTACTCTATATTGTTCGGGGTCGTCTATATTGCCTGTCCATTCCGTAGCAGGTCTACCGTCCATCAGCACTAGGTCAAAATCACTTGTCGGCCATCCGAATTTATTATACCCAGTGGCATTACTATACCTAACAGTGTGATTTATAATATTAGTAAATGCACCGTCGTCAACAAGATTAACCCCCATCTCGAATTTGGCATCAAGTTGATTTAGACAAACGAGGAATAATAGCAGGTAGATATACTTCATGATATTTCTTTATTTTAATAATTGTTAGTTAGTCAATATAAACAACAAAGTAATTAGATAATAATTACAAATAATTTATCTGTTGGACTAATTTAGCATAAATTCGTAATTTGAGAGGAATTCAAATATTATTTATTTGAAATCAAGCATAAAACTAAACTGAAATAAGAAATGAAATATTTTATACTAACTCTCATTATTCTATCCATAAAAATTTCTGCCGCGGAACATTGCTACAAAGTAATAGACTATAAAGTAGAATTTACCAAAGTGTATGACTTATTACAGCTCAAGAAAAATGATGAACATTATGTAGTTCTACTAGATAGATTTAAACTAAAACAATCCAATTCTAAAGAATATTTCAAAATTGATAGTTGCTATAACATGCTATTAATATTTAAGGATAATATAAAGTTTTGGGAATCAAATAATGAAGATGGTAATTCTTTAAGTGGGTATTCATATATAACTACAAATACATTAGACTCATTAGATATCACGAATATTGGATATAGATCTGACTTAACTAATCTAGACAAAAATGAAATAGTCCTCTTTGATATATATGATTATAATATAGCCTATCCACTTCATAAATCCGTAAAAGTTGCAAAAGTAGAAACGTATGCAGGACGAGATACTACCTTAGAAGAACAAATTTACAATCTCATAAGAAATTTAGACAAAGTTCAAGCACTAGAAAAGAGTAGCGAATACCCTGTAGTTCTAATAAAAAAAGAAGAAACGAATCGCGAATCAATGATAATTAGGATCCAAGTTGCAGTCGATAGTTTATTAAGACTTGAGCCAGTTTATAATTTTGAATATCAAATTGAAACCAAGTGTTTAAGTTACTACGACCCAGTTGAAGATAAATTAATTAGCGCATCTGATTGGGATAAGAAACATTATTCCCCAGAAAGTAAAGAAAAAATAAAATGAATGAAATAATCATTATAGCAATAATATCAGGACTTGCATTTTTGCTTTTCGTTGTCACAATAACTTTAGGCTGGACTAAGAAGAATAAGCAATTAAAACTTACTTCATTATTAATATTCTTTATTTTTTGTGGCTTGGCAGGTTGGACGGGATATTTGGTTATCAACAAGACCTATAATAAAGTAGCTGATAGCTTTAGAATGAGATCAGGTGAAGAAATTTATAAAGCTCTATTTGATAATAGGAAAGCTGACTGTGTTAGAATATTGAACTATCAAGACCAAGTTGTTCCTAAGATTGATTATGCAATTTGGTTACATTTTGAGACCTGTCCAAGCGAACTAAATAGAATATTAAATCCTCAGAATTTTAGATCAAATATAGTCTCTACAAAAGGTTGGAACAGCGAAGGACCCCTTGCACATGAAAATTGGTTTAAACCAGAAACACTTGGAGATAGTATCATGGTTAATATCAATATAGATGAAAACGGCAATGGTCAATACATATACATTAATCTAGACAGTACTGAAGTTTTTGTTAAAGATATAATAGACTAATTATATACAATATTCTTAAATTCTTCATAGATAATTCGAACGCTTTGCTCCCTCTCAAGCGACGTTATCAGACATTATGAATATCTTAAAATTCTTGCAATCCTGTTCAGAATATTAAGACGATTATTAACCCTAACTCAAGAACTGAAACAGATTCAGTTGGTTGATTCGGCTACCTACTTGTAGTGCAAATTGGAGGATATTTTCTTCTCTCTTTAGGTTCATAGCTGACTCAGCTATGTCGGTGTCTTCTTTGATAGAGCGGTATTCGTCTAATCTTAGGTTCTCATCCAGAAGGAAATTTTTTGTGCTTTCTAATCGGTTTATTTTACTACCGTTCACTGCTGCTAATATGTTCATCTCGTCATACTTGTCAGCAATATCTTTTTGTAGAGTGTTTAGCTCAGCTAACTCATCTGAATTTAGCAAAGTCCGTGCTGGTCTTTGTGCGCCTGATTGATCGAACGCTACTACATTGTATATATCTATGATTTTCTGAAGGGCTTCTGTACCACCTGCACCGAATAGCTCTTCAGCTTTGGTGTTGACTCTTTCTTGCGATTTGTCAGTTATATTGACGTTTATATCTTCGTTATTTCCTTTGTAAACTATCGACAATCCCGATGGGTTGGTCGGTGTAGCCGTGACTTGTATTATCTCGAAAGGCATCTCGTTCAGTGTAGGGTTTGCGTTCTTTATATCTTTTGGTGAGGTCATATTCCCTGAAAATAAATACGCACCATTATTATCAGAATTCGATAATGTTACTATGTCTTCCAATGCTCCTTTTATGGATTGAGCTATTGCAAAGTGGTTGTAGCCAGTACTAGTTTTCGATACATCTACTACATAGTTTCTAATCTCTTGCATTTTGTCAGAGATTTCTCGGATTGTTGTGTCTGTTTGTTGTAATCTATCTAGGTTAGATCCGATATTATTGAGAAATGCCTCATTGCGGCTTATCTTATTTCGGAATAAATCTGCATCTACTACATCAGCAGTATTTTCAGCTATACTATGATTCTTTTTCCCAGACGAAATACGTATATTCTCGCTATTAACTTTGAACTGCGAATCATTCAGATTTCTTTGGTAATCTCTATATATAGAATTAGTACTTACTCTCATTATCTACCTAGATTTACAATTGTTCCTAATACTTCATCAGCCATATTCACGACTCTCGATGCTGCTTCGAAGCTACGTTGGAATTTGATTAGATTTACAGCTTCTTCGTCCAGATTCACACCGATTATAGTATCACGTTGATTTTTCATTTGGTCCAATACCATAGTGCTATTTTTTAATCCAGTTTGCGAATCACTAAGCATATTACCAGCTTTGGAGAGCAAGTCAGAATAGTATTCACCCGGAGTTCTATTATTGATGAAGTTAATATCATCTGCTAAAGAAGCTATTTGCAATCCGATTTGGTTATTACCACTTTCTCCAGCTACTGACGATAGGGGAATATTGTCCGTATCGTTCAGTATAACGGCATTCACCTGTATCGAAAGTGCATCTGCATCAGTCGGATAAGGCACGAAGAACGAACGCCCCGGAGGTACAGCACCAGTGTCATTCAATCCAAATCCACCAACACTAGCCATATTCACGTTAGCAGCTATTTCTTTTGCAAGTTCATTTATTGACTTAGCTATTGAGAAATTACCACTCGTGTCATCTTTGTCTAAAGTTTCGTTATAGTGCTTCATTTGGGCTTCTATTTTACCCGCACCTGGATTAATCTTATTTAGTACATTTCCTTGTTTATCAGTTGTATATAGACCGATTGTTCTCTCGTTAGTTGTACCATTAGTAGTCTCTACTAATTTCAATTCATTGAGACTTTTACCAGTTACTAAGTTGATACCATTCATATATACATTGACAGTACCGTCGTCATTTTGGCTTACGTTCATCTTACCGTATTCAGCCAATTTCTCAATCAATACTTCACGCTCATCGGCCATATTTAAATCGCTATCTAAAGCAGAACTGTGATTGTCAGAAATTCTCGAATTTATACCTGCTATTCTTTTTGCAAGGCTATTAACATCTTCTACATTATCTCTTAGCTTAGAAAGTACATCTATCCGGGTTTCTTCGAAACCTTCAGCTAGTTGATGAAACTTGTCTGTCATACTTCTAGCACTGGAAATTACTTTTTGTCGATATGCAGATTTATCTGGGTTTGACGAAAGCTCATCCCAACTAATAAAAAAGTCAGAAATTAGATTATTAAGCCCTGTTTCAGATGGTTCTCCCAAGACACCTTCTATTCTTTTTAGAACTTCTTGGTCAGCTTCGTATCCAGCATTTCTAGTTATTGAGTTTCTTATTTCTTTATCGAAAAACTCTTCTCTGAATGATTTTAGTTGATCAGCTATAACTCCAGTCCCAACGAAGTTTCCAGCTTCATATTTAGAATTTGCAGTTGTCAAATCTGCTCTTTTACGAGAATAACCTTCAGTATTAGCATTGGATATATTGTTAGATACAACTTCCAATCCATATCTCTGAGCTAGTAGTGCTGACTTACCTATTTCTAATGTTGAGAAACCCATAATTATACCTTCACATCACAAACTTTGCGACCATTTCTGCTATTCAGAGTCGATATTATATTACTAACACTATTTTTTGCTCTATTAGAGAGTAGTCTATTAGTCGTGTTAACTTCTTGTAATTCGGCAACTATTTTTTTCATTGCTATTCTTATTCTTCGAAGTTCTATTTTGTTTTCACCTTCTACTGTTTTTTCTATTTCTGAAAGACGTAGTTGTGATGCCTCTACTCTGCTAATAGACAGTTTGGAGACCATATATCTCAATCGTCTTTCTTCCATTTCTTTCAGCTTGGCCGTTATTATGTGCTGATCTTGGGAGATTTTCTCTACCAAATCTTGTCTTTGTGACATCAGCGCTTCACGCAATCTATTCGAAAGCATCAGCAATTTCTCAGTCAACTCTTTTTCTCTTTTCAGAAAATCTACAAACTTCTCATCCATATTATTCTTCTCCTAGTGCCGAATTGTACGACAATACTCTGCTTACATATTTTCTTGTTTCATCAAATGGAGGTATTCCATTATGCTTTTCTACATTACCCGGACCAGCGTTATATGCTGCTAAAGCTAGCTCCAAAGAGCCATCGAATTTGTTGAGCATTTTGTTTAAGTAGTTCGTTCCACCAAAAATATTCTCTTCTGGATTGAACGAGTTTTGCACTCCCAAACTTGATGCTGTTCCGTCCATTAGCTGCATCAATCCTTTGGCTCCAGCCGGTGAAACTGCGGTATGATTACCAGCAGATTCTGCTGCTATTACTGATTTAATCAGATTCTTAGGGATACCGTATTCCTTAGATGCTTTGTCAATTATATCATCATATTTTGAGATTTTCTCGGCAGCAGTATTTGAAATACTTATTGGTCTTAATTGTTGAGGGGGTACAGAATATGAATTTCTATTAGGGATATTCTCGCCAGTCATTTGTTTATACATCATCTGTGCTATACCCATTCCTCTACCTTGCTTAGAGACATTATCAGCCAAACTCAGCTGAGCCATCTCTTGCATAGTATTCCCACCAAAACCTTCATCATCTTTTTCTTCTAATTGAGCACTTTTCATTTCTTTCAGCATCATATTCACGAATATAGATTCGAATCCACGAGATGCTTGTTCTATTTTTGATTTTTCCGCTTCGCTCATTCTTGACTTTGGAGTTTTACTCACATTGTCGAAAGCACTCATCTTACGAGCAAGTTGTGCTTGCTGAGCCATATTGCGGCTTTGCCCAGTATCTAAGTTTTCTATGCTCATTGTATTATCAACTCCCCTTGTAGCGAGCCAGCTTCCTTGAGTGCTTGGAATATAGCAATCAGATCTCTTGGCTTTACTTGAAGTAAATTTAATGATTCAGCAATACCAGCGACAGTAGGATTTTGTACTGTTAGCGCTCTTGCTTGGTTTATTTCTTCTTCAGTTTCTATAATAGCAGTTTCAGCATACCTAGGAGGGAAGATAGTGAAAGGTGCCGGTTGTGGTACTATAACTTGTCTTTGGATAGTTATGTCTAACCCACCGTGAGCTATCACAGATGGTAGTAATTCTACATTACCACCTATTACTATTGTTCCAGTTCTCTCGTTTATCACTACTTTCGAAGTAGCTTCTAAGTTAACTGCTAGAGCTTCTATTTGTGCGATTTTAACTAGCTGCTCACTTCTATCAGCAAAAGTGGACAAATCTACTTTTATGGTAGCACCATCTTCTAGTGTTGCTTTTCCATCCATATCTGCAGATGCGTTTATCACTGTCATTACCGAATTAGCTACTGTGAAATCTGGGTTACGAAGTATAATTCGCATACTAGAAGCATCGGCTAAACTTTGTTCTATTTCTTTCTGAAGTATTAGACCGTTAGGTACTCTACCACTCGTTACGAAGTTTTTAGAAACACGACTACCGAATGCACGTACATCATATCCACCTACCGAAAGAGGACCTTGTGCATTACCTATTATGCTACCATCGGCTCTCGAAAGTGGAGTCATTAGTAATGTACCTCCTTGTAAGGAAGTTGCATCACCCATTGCTGAAACGACTACATCTATCTGAGAACCTTTCTTCATAAAAGGGGGAATAGTGGCAGTTACCATTACGGCTGCAACATTTCTTGTCCAGTTATTTCTTCTATCTACTGTTAGACCGAATCGTTTTAGCATATTTATTACAGATTGATTCGTGTAAGAAACCATTCTGTTGTCGCCTGTCTGATTAAGACCAACTACTAATCCATAACCAATTACCTGTATCCCACTCACACCCTCGATATTTGCTATATCTTTGATACGAGCGGCATCTAGGTTCATCAGTGGTAGTGTCAATACTATCAATATGTATATTATTATCTTTTTCATATTAGAATAGCATCCTTAAAAACTTCGTGATTAATCCCGGCTCTTGGTATTCCGAAACGGTACCGTCACCATCAATAAGTAAAGTCAAATCTAATATACTGTAAGAGTAAACCGAGTTATCTGGTCTGACGTCCACAGGTCTCACTACACCTTTGATAGTAACATATTGAGTTTCGCCGTTGACTTTCGTTGTACGTTTACCTTCTATTATCAGGTTGCCATTATCTTCCAAATCAACAACTCTAGCACTAAGTTTAGAGCGTATAGATTCGTTTCTAGAAGTAGAACCATCACCATTAAAATCTGTTGATGTTCCTAGTGAAACATCACCAGAAGAAGAACCCGAACCAGCAGATACTCCAAAACCAGCACCGACAGATGATTCACGTCCATTTTTAGTAGTAGCCGAATTTCCCGCTTTTGTATCCTCTACTATCAGTACAGTCAAGGCATCTCCTTTACGGAATGCTTTGAAATCTGAGAATAGCGAATTGGAGCTATTTTGCACGAATTGTGCCTCTAACCCAAAAGCCGAAAGGAATACTATTGCTAAAATTATTGATTTCATATTATTCACCAAGAATCAGTTCACCTGACTCATTTATTTTTCCAGTTAATATTTTCTTGCTATCACCACGCTTCACTTTTATCGACTCACCAACTCTGCCATCTTGCAGTGCTGTACCCAATCCACGAATAGTAACAGCTCCATTAGAAGCAACTACTACTATTTCTTCGCCTCTCTTTACTGTGATATCAGGTAATGTATTAATAGAAGTAAATATTTCGCCTTGGTATATTGATTTATTTGCAACTCTACCAACTGGATTTATATATTCTTCTAATTTATCTAATTCAACAAATTCATTTGATTTGATTAGCATAGAACTAGTTATATCAGTATTTGCTGGTATATAAGATTTTGATTTGAATACGCTGATTTGTTTCTTCACTGTATAGTGGAATGTCTGGCTTTTCAGCACTTCTTCATTAACTACAAATTTTAGTTTCACACCATTATTATAAGCCGTGTATTGCTCATCGAAAACAGCTTTTACGTCGTTGTCTTCTAGTGTTATATCACTGAACTTTGTCATAAAATCTATCTGATAATCATTACCATATTTTTGAATCAAGAAAGTACGACACGCTTCCTCTATCCTATCAGCAGAAAAAGTCGCTGCATTTATTTGCATCGACATCGCTATTATTAATATGGTTAGTATTGTATTCATATTATCGTTTTAGGTTAACCGCAGTATTTAGTATTTCATCAGCTGTTCTCACAGATTTAGAGTTAAGCTCATAAGCTCTTTGTGCTGTTATCATATCCACCATTTCCTCTACTACATCTACATTAGAGCTCTCCAAATGACTTTGGTATATCTCGCCAGTATTATTGCTACCCGGTTGATAGAATATAGGGTCTCCCGAAGCTGGAGATTCTTCGAATAGATTATCACCAATAGCACGTAATCCTGATGGATTAACGAAACGAGCTAGTTCTATTTGTCCGAGTGTGTCTAGTTCTGTACTACCTTCGGCATATACACCTACTATACCATCACGGCTTATTTGTACTTCTACAGCGTCTGAAGGGATTTGGAACCCTGGGTCAAGGAAGTAACCTTGATTATTAACTAGACTACCATTTCTATCCATTCTGAAGCTACCATCTCTAGTATATGCTTGAGTGTTATCTGGTTTTTGAATTACGAAGAAACCATCGCCGACAATGGCCATATCTAGCTTATTACCCGTTGCAGTTATATCACCTTGGGTGAATTGCTTTTTCGTTGCAGAAAGCTGAGTACCACTCCCGATTTGTACTTCGTTTAGTGGTTCTACACCTATTCTTGCGCTATTACCAGCTGGTTTTAGAGTTTCATAAAGCAAATCTTGGAACTCTGGTCTAGTTTTCTTGTAACCAGTAGTATTCACATTCGCTATATTATTCGAAATAATCTCAACAAATCTTTGTTGAGCTGATAGCCCTGTGGCTGCGGTTCTGAGAGTCTTGTCCATTTGATACTTCCTGTATTTTGGATCAATTTAATTTTCTTAGTTATTAATAGTATTTACCTAATCCGATAGATTGCTCTAGAGTGTTCTCATTAGTGGTAATTACTTTACTCCCTGCTTCGAATTGACGTTGTAGATTTATCATTTCTACCATCTCGTCAATTACGTTTACGTTGGAGTTTTCTAGCCATCCTTGGCGTATGTTTACTTTGTCATTTGTCAATTTTTGGTACTGATTGTCATCTGTTAATATGAAATCAGATGATGATACTTTCTCAAGTACAGCATAGCTATTTGTATCTACTATGTCTAAATTACCTTGGCTTAGATTATTGATGAATATTTCACCTGAATTATCTATTCTGACTTCAGCTTTTCGTGTATCAGAATTGAAGTTATCACCTTGCAAAGTACCGAATACGTTGATCCTACCACCACTAGCCATTAGATATTTGCCGTTAGCTGATATAATATCGCCTTCTTGATTTATCTTGAAATTACCTGCTCTCGTTAGGAATTCTTTCCCTTGCTCATCATTAAGCAAGAAAAAGCCACTACCATCAATAGCTACATCAAAGTCATTTCCCGTTTGGTCGTAACTTCCTTTGTTGAAATCAATGTATGAGCCGATTGGGGGGTCATTTTGTTCAGCGCTTCCTGCTATGTTATATAGGTTAGCTTTCGAGTCAATCAGATTACGCTCGAACACAGAATCACGCTTGAAACCCACAGTAGATGCGTTGGCAATATTGTTAGATATTACTTCTAGTCGTGTCTGCTGGGACATCATACCCATAGCAGCTGTATATAATTCTTTGATCATGGGAATCCTTCCTAATCAATTTCTTCTATTATTTTCATTATTAAAGCCAAATCGTCTTCCTCTGATTTTAACTTTGTGGATAGAGTTTTAACTAATTTCATCAACTCTTCTTTAGAACTTTCGTCCTTATTGCCTATTTGGACTAAGAGTTTTTCGATTATACTCTTTTTATCGATGCTACTTTCTGCACCATAAGCCCTTAAGAAATTGTTAATCTTTTTATCCATTTGATTGTTCTGCAATGTATATGCCAAATCTTTTTGGGGCATATATCTATTGTATGTAATTATTAATATAGTGTAAGTTAGATAAATTTCAACTTATTTACAAAAGGAATATTTATAGAATTAATTTTGTACAATATAAGCCAATAAGTTCGAAAATTAGCCACTTATGAAAATCGTAAAACTTTAACTGGTCTTATCTTGGAGGAAACTATAGATGGTATAAGCACTACAATCGCTGAGATTACCACAGCATTGAAAATAACTATGAGATAATGCCATGGATTGATGCTTATCGGTACAGTATCTAAGAAATAAACGCTACTATCAAGAGAGATAAATCCAAATTGCTGTTGGAGTATAGAAAGAATTAAGGCCACAATACCACCTGTAAGTGCAGCTTTCAAAGCCAATCGAACTCCAATGAAAACGAAAATCTTGATTATATCTTTAGAGGGCATTCCTAGCACTTTCATTATTCCGATTTGTCGCGTCTTTTCTACAATCAATATAAGTAGCATGGTCACTACATTGAGTACTGCAACTATAGTTATAATTCCTAGTACCAATGGGATTGGTTCTTTTTGTACTTGTATCCATATAAGCGCCATTCGCTGGTAATCGAATACATTTTTTGACATATAGGGGAACTGCAATTTATTAGCAAGTTCATCAGTTGTAGAAGCTATATTATTTTTCTCCTTGACTGATAGTTCTAACCGAGTTGCATTCCCAGATTCTATATCGAAGAAGCTTTGGGTAGTTAGTAGTGGGGCTATTATAATTGAATTATCATATTCGCCCAACCCTGTATCATAAAGGGCAACTATTTTGAACTTAGATATCTTAGTTTTGGGAATAGATTGTTCTTCAGCATCAATAGAATAGATAACTACATTGTCACCTACATTATAGCCCATTTTCTTAGCAACTTTTTCGCTAATTATTACTTCTTTCGCACTATCAGAAGTAAAACCAAATTTCCCATTTTCGATATTCTGTTTAAAATTATTGATGTCATTTCTGTAATCTATTCCTCTGAGAATAAAACCATCTATGTCATTCTTTTTTCTAACTATTACTGGTTTCTCAATTACTTCTGAAACCCCAGCAATTGCTAAACCTGAAAAATCAATACTATCGCGGCTCACGAACCCACCTTTCATATTCACAATAGAGATATCGGATGTGAATTTGGCAGTCGTCTCAGTCAGCATATCCTCAAATCCATCGAGTATAGACAAAGACATAATCAACGCAAAACTACCGATGAATACGGAGAAAAATGCAGCCCGAGTGGTAAATTTGATAATCTTACCACTTCCACGAGTATCGTGAAATTTGTCTATAAAGTATTTGATTTGTGTGAATTTCATATTCATTAATTTACAGAATAAATATTATCTACGAAGAAAAGGTGTAAGCAATTTTTCAACGTGAGTAATACAAAGTGAAATAAAGGAGCTATCTCAAAACTTATAAGTTCTAACGCTAAATTCTGTACCTGGGATTGGCTTTGTATTCAAATCGAATTCTACTATTTTATATTCAAATGGTCTGAATTCGGAAAATATACGAAGTACCCATTTATTCTTCTTGAACATTTTCTTAGGTAATCTCTCGACCTCAAATATTGGGTTTTTTATTTTTTCGCTCTTACTTTCATTTATCAATTTCACCTTGATAACTACACTATCATTAACATGATATGTATCTAGTATTATTATCTTCAGATTGTTTGTGATGCTCATTGCTATAAAAGAAGTTGCGATTATATCAGATTATTTCACACCAATTTAATCAATATATCCTACTAAATCAGTATATCTGAATAATTAAAAAAGAGCGCTAGGAAGTAACCGTGCACTCTTTATAATATTCTTTTTTTTCGCTTCAGTGACTTTTCGGAGTGAGTTTTATTTTTATTGGACAGATTAATATATTCCGACTCAAAAACTAATAAAAGAAATTATATTTATCTGGTCTCTATTTTCACTACCCAAAAATTGATTCATATATCCTAGCTCAAAACGCATATTGCTATTCACTTTGTAGCCAATGCCTCCGTAGAACCTGTTACGGTCGAATACATTCCCTTCTGAATTGATGAATAGCTCATTGTAAAAAGATAGATAGGTTGTATTATCAACTAGTTCTGCATTATTCAAGGGTATATTAAACGCTAGAAAATAACGGAATCTAAGCTTGAAATCATCTTCTACGAAACGCTGCTCGAAACGATACCTATGCTGCAAATTTATAATTCCTATTGATTGTTTGGTTATGAATTGTTGGTAGATTCTATGCTCGTTAATGTCTATTTTATCATCAGAAAGTTCTAAGTAATTCTGACTAAGTATATAGCCGTAGCCCAGCAATATGTTATTATTCCCCTCTGTCAAATTATAGCCAAGACCTGTACGGAGGAGCAATTGTTCCAAATCTCCGATAGCGTTATAGTTCCTGTATTGTACTTCGTGATGCCAATTGAACTCCTTATCGATTTCCTTATTGCCGAAGTATATCATCCAATTACCCAGATCACTATCCTGAGAAAAGGAAGCAAAAGGTACCAGAAAGAGTAAAAGTAAATAAATATTTTTCATTTCATAAGCCACGTAATAATAATATAGACTTTTCGTAACGAATAGAAAGCAGGTGTATTTAATAAGGGGCTAATTTTATTTAGGGCTAGCATGGTCTATTGCTGCACTTAGTTCAGAATACTTTTTTGCCTCGGTTAGTTTTCGGAGTGAGTTTAGTGTAATCTCTACAAATACTTCTTAAGTATTGCTTCTTTTTGAGCTGGTATATCTGCTATTTGCTCTTCTAACTTTGCGATTTCAGATTCAATAATCTCTATCTCAGCTACTATTTTCTCTTGTTCCGAAAGTGGAGGAAGTGGGATTTTGATGCCTTGTATTCTATCAATTGAAGCTCTTTTTGTTCTAGAGAATTCAATCGATTTACCTTCTTGTAATAAAGCATAAGCAAGATACTTTTCTTTTATTATTGGCTTCTTTATTCTCAATATACCGCAATGGTCAGTAGGATAGAAAGGTTGCTCCGCAGGGATAATATTAACCATCCAATCGCCATCTATACCCCAAACAATAGAATCAACACTAAAATCTTCTAATTGCTTTTTATCAATAAAACCAAATGGTAAAAAAACATTGGCACTATAAACTGGATATTTACCATCTATTTTAATCTCACTTTTTAATACGCGTTTTCCAATTCCTGTTTCAAATACAGAATTATCACTTAATCTAATAGTCTTTTTAGTTTGTTGAAATAAAATTTCTAAAAAATTTGAAATTTCCAGATTTTTCTGTTTTATTTCGTCAACTGCTTTTTGTTCTTTACTTTCCAAAACCTCTATTTCAGCAACTATTTTTTCCTGAATGTCGAGAGGTGGGATAGGGATTTTTATGTTAGATAAATATTTAAAATGTCTTTCATATTTATCTTTATTATAAATTAAGTTTTTACCCAAAATATCAAGAAACAAATAGAAATATTTTATATTAAATTTATTGTTTGGTTTTAACAATACTGTACCATCTGCCCCCCTTAAAAATGGAAATTCAATAAATTTAAAAGTACAAGAATGGTCTCCAAATAGTATTATTGGCAAGTCTAAAATCGTTTTACTATTTTCTGAATATCCAGAAACTAATTTATCTTTTTCTTGCGTTATGACAGGTGTAGAACCGCTCTCTAGGATTTTTGATTTTGGAATTTTGGTGGTGTTTCCAACTATATTTACGAGGGCATTTTCCAAGTAGACTTGCTCCCACTTACTTTCTATCTTTACTTTTTTTTTAATTGATAGTGAAATGCTCTTCTCGAAATCTGAACGGTCGTAAGTTAGCATATCTACTAAGTTTTGGTAACTTATATTCTTTTTTAACTTCTCTGGTATCGTTAAATCATATTCATTGTTGAATGCTTTGTAAATATAAGTACTCGCTTTCTCTGGGTTGACAAAGTCATCTGCATCATATAGATGAGTGCATTCGTCTATTGATTTGCTACGTTGTATTGGGTGTATTCCTTCGTTACCACGGCGATTACTAAATTCATATCCTAAAAATCGTTTTTCTTCGCTTTTTTGACCAGTCTTAACTAATACTAATTTCTGTGAGTAAGTTAATATAAAGTAAAGTAATTTATCTTGTTCAATTGCAATTATCTTATTTGATAATTCTTTTTCTTTCTTTACTTTTATATTCTTTTTGTACTCTTGATATATCTCGTGCTGTAATACTTTTTCGTTCGGTTTACTTTGCATTAGAGTTTTATAATCATCGAATGATATTGTATCCCAGACTTGAGCCAAATATTTGGTAATAGGGTTTTCTATTCCATTGATTGTTACATCTTGCAGATTGACAAAACTCTTTTTGGTTGCTTCTTCTATATTATAAGCATCAGCATTGTTTCTACGTCTCAAAAATAGAGTAACCGTATTAGTGCCAGTAGCCATAAAAGTATTAGAGCCAAGCTCTGCAATTCCAACTATCTCGAAATACTTCAGCAGAATTTCTCTTGTTTGCGAATATATACCCGTATTGCTCAGAATACTACTTGGTAGTATAATCCCAGCAACACCACCATCTTTTAAAAGTTGCTTAGTTCTTTCTATGAACAGACATTCTATTTCAGAACTTTGGTCGGTTAGTCTGTTATATAGATCAAATCCAACTTTTGATTTCTCTTCATCCATTTGAGATTTGAAAGAAGAAACAGAATAAGGAGGATTAGATATAATAATATCAAATTGCTTATTGTCTTGCGGATATGTTCTATCCGTTTCAGTAAGTAAATCTTTGTATTCATTAGCTGTAGCAAAGTCAGCAAGCCCATCACCGTGAATTACTTTAGCTAGTCCATCACCATGCAAATAGCAACTAACTTTAGCAGTTTTTACTAATCTATAATCTTTTTCTATTCCATATATATATTTTTCTGCCCAATCGAATTGAACTCTTTGGAAACCGTCTATTTGCTTTCTTGTTTCTGGCTTGTAATCATCAAGAGAAAGTATATCAATATACTTCTGTATTTCTTCCATCGATTCAGTAATAAAGTGACCACTACCCGCTGCGTAATCAATTATGTTAGGAAGTAAATCATTTTTATTTCCTTGCACTATCTTCTGTGCTGTTATCTCACGAATTGGTAAACTTTTTATAATAAATCGAGCTAATGGGACAGGTGTAAAGAACTGACCCGACTCTTGTTTTAGTCCTGTAGTCAGTAGCATTTCAAAAAAATCACTAAGGAATTGTTGACGGTAATTATATCGAATTTTGAAGCCCTGTAGTAGTTGAACTACTTCTTTAACTACTTTAGCGTTTTCTTGAAATGACGCATCATCGTAAACTTCTTTTATGGCAAATTCATTATTCTTTTTTAGTCTTATTTCAGTTAGAATATCTTTTATTTCATCTCTATATTTTTCTTCTACTTGTTGGAATCTATTATCAAACTCACTGTCGCTCACATCAGATACTTTCTTTTCTAACAGTTCTTTCATTCCTCTTCTGTATAAATCAGTTAACCTCTTTTGAAATGAGATATGATCATCTTCACCTTCTCTCCACTGGAAATGTAACTGTTCATCAGGATTTCTATTTTCATCTACTATCTTACAAAGAAAAAGAGTAAATATTTTATTGAAGGCATTTGGCTTATCAGAGACTACGTTGTGTCTTAATATTTCCAAAAACCTATTGAATATAAAGCTACTGTCTTCTTGTTTAATTTCAATTAGGTCATTCTTTGTTAGTGCTTTACTCTGAAATTCATAAGGTGTAACCCAACTGTCGAAAACACCATTCGATTTTGGTAGTTTATTCCATCTTTCAAAAAAATCTTTTACATTACCTGTTTGGCGGTAATCTTCTTCTATTTTTATTATCTCATTTCTGTATTTAATACTCTTACCGTCTAATGATGAGGCATACAGCATTAGAATGTCTGCATCCTTATCTTGTTGGAAGTAAGTGAAAAGCTGACCACCATTTCGTTCCAAGTTTTTAAATTCTTTGTCGAATTCAGTTCCCCAAGTCTTACATTCTATCATTAGATAAGCTGACCCATTATCATGACTAACTAGAATGTCTAATCTACCACTAGTTCCATGTCCAGTTTTCCAAGTTTTTTCTAATGTGATATTCTGAGGTTGGTATCCTTTTTCGAGTAATCTATCAACGCATTCGAGCACAACCCAATTTTCAGGTTGAGAGAAGTTTAGTGTGGTGCTACTTTCTAAGTTTATTCTATTGCCATAATTGAACTTTTGATTTTTTAAATCTATTTCAATACAGTAATCCTGATACTTTTTATAAAAGATATCAGACGTATTTTCTTTAGGCAAAAAGCCTAGAGCCTTTATTAACTCTTTTTCTTTCATTATTGGAACAAAATTAATTTAAGTAGTAGAAAGTTAACAAATATAACAAAATGTAAACTTTATTTACAATATGTTATAAAATTTAGCATATCGCAAACCCCACCCCATCCCCCTATTCTAAAAGAATACTTCGAGTTGAGCGTTATTTTCATTAATTTGTAATCTGTAAACTAACTAGAAATACGAAATTGAGTAAATTAACACCAAAAGAAGGTAGGTTGTACGTAGTATCAACTCCTATCGGTAACTATAATGATATTACGATTCGTGCCCTTAACGTTCTGCGTGAGGCCGATTTAATACTTTGCGAGAATTTCAAAGAAGCTGCTGCTTTGCTGAAATACTTCAGTTTAGACAAAGAGCTAGACAGCATAACTGTGAAAAGTGAAGATGAGCGTTACCCAGAGTTCATCATGATGATAGAGGAAGGCAAAACTATTGCCTTAATATCTGATTGTGGAACTCCTGCATTCGCTGATCCGGGCAATCAGCTTATCAATACCGCTGTAAGTCGTAATCTGGATGTGCAAGTTCTACCCGGTGCTACTAGCATTATGACTGCATTAGTTCGCTGTGGATTCGATATAGAGCGATTCTACTTTGCAGGATTTTTGTCTCGTACATCACCTGAGAGAGTAGCCGAGCTTCGAAAACTATCGATGAATGATGATACATTCTGTTTGCTCGAAACTCCATATAGACTTATGCCTTTGCTAGAAGATGCCGTTCAGGTTATCCCATCTAGGAGAGCATATCTTGCTTGCAACCTGACTATGAAAAACGAAACTCATCACTATGGCACTATCCAAGAACTTCATGATAAATTCTTAGACAAGAAAGTGAAAATGGAATTTGTCCTAGTAATACAAGGTAATACTTCTGGACTTCCTTTGGACAAAATAAAATATATAGAACGTAGCACTGAGCCAAGCTATGAGTATAGCGATAGAGGCGAAGAGCGTCGTGACGATCGTGCTCCTAGACACGACGATAGAAGAGACGATAGAAGTGGCAACCGTGACGGTTTTAGACATAAAGAAAAACGTGCAGACCGTCCTCGTTTCCCTCGTGCATCTAGCCCTAGACGTAATGAAGGTCGTGGCCAAAACCCTGAAGGGGAAGGTGGAACTAGCGACACACCACAGAGAAGAGATGCTGGTGGTAGACCTCCTAGAAGAGAAAGCGGCGGAGGTGATAAACCTCGATTCAATCGTGAAGCTAGACCATTCAGCGAAGACCGAATAGGCAGACGTAGAAAAGAGGAAGGTGCAGACAGACCTCGCAGGGATGATGATAGACCTCGTAGAGACGACCGCGATGACGAAAGACTAAAATTCAACCGTGATGATAGAGGTGGAGATAGACCTCCTAGAAGAGAAAGCAGAGATGGTGATAAACCTAGATTCGATAAAGAGTCTAGACCTAGACGTGATGATATAAAAAAATTACCTAGAAGAAAAGACGAGTTAGGTAGATCGCAAGTCCAACGTAGAAGTCGCGACGCAGGTGATAACACCGAGAAAGAAGTTCGTAATTTCGCTGGTTGGAGAAAAGATGATATTGTAGATAAGAAACCAAAAAATGATAATGAAAGTAAAGATTAGAAGAATAGACGAAAAGTATAATGATTTGCCATTACCTAGCTATGCTACTGGTGGTTCGGCAGGTATGGATGTATATGCAACTACTGATGAGCCGATAACTATAAAGCATGGCGAAGTAAAGATGATACCTACTAATCTGGCTATTGCGCTGGAAAGTGGTTACGAATGTCAGGTACGTTCGCGTAGTGGATTAGCTGCTAAAAATGGCGTTTTTGCACTGAATGCACCCGGCACTGTTGATAGCGATTATCGTGGTGAGATAAAGATAATACTTGCTAATTTTGGCGAAGCAGATTTCACTATCGAACGTGGAGATAGGATCGCTCAGTTAGTAATAGCACAGTACGAACATATTGGTTGGAACGAAGTCGAGTCTCTTGATGAGACTGACAGAGGAGAAGGCGGCTTCGGTAGTACGGGAGTGAAGAATGAGTCGTCCGAGAATAGTATTTATGGGAACTCCAGAGTTTTCTGTACCAACTTTGAAAGCGCTCCACGAGCATTTCGAGATACCAGCTGTGGTTACTGTTCCCGATAAGCCAAAAGGTAGAGGACAGAAGATGATGCCCTCTCCTGTTAAAGCTGTAGCAGAAGAATTAGGATTGCGAGTATTGCAACCAGTATCGCTGAAAGATGAAGATTTCATAAATGAGTTGAAAGAAATTAATGCAGATATATTCTGCATAGTGGCATTCAGAATATTGCCAACGGTAGTATTCACTCTTCCACAAATAGCTTCGTTCAACGTGCATACGAGTTTGTTGCCAAAGTTTAGAGGTGCTGCCCCTATTAATTGGGCAATAATCAAAGGCGAAAAGAAAAGTGGAGTTACATCTTTCATATTAGATGAGAACATAGACACTGGTAATATAGTCGGCACAAGAGAAGTAGCTATCGGTGAATCAATGACTGCAGGCGAGTTACATGATGAACTAATGCCATTGGCAGCAGAACTAGCTGTCGAAACTTGTGAGCAATTGTTATCTGGTGACTATAAGCGATTAGCTCAAGATGATAGCTTAGCCACTCCAGCCCCGAAAATATTCAGAGAAGATTGCCGTATTGATTTTAGTTTAGGTGCAGAAGACTTGAAGAATTTTATAAATGGGATGTCTCCTATACCAGGAGCATGGACAGAGTTAGAAGGAAAGAAAGTGAAATTGCTAAAAAGTGAAATTTCATCAGAAATTAACACAAAACCGAAGCATTATTTAATAAAAAATGATAATTTTCTGTTACAAACTGCGTCTGGAACTGTTAAAGTATTAGTAATCCAACCTGAAGGAAAAAAAGTTATGCAAATACGCGATTTTCTTGCAGGATATAGAGGTAATAAAGAAGGTATATTAGAATGAAAAGAATTGCGATATTGACCAGTGGTGGCGATGCACCAGGTATGAACGCCCACATTAGAGCTGTAGTACGTACAGGACTAGCTCGAGGATTAGAAGTAGTTGGAATAGTTGGCGGATATGAAGGATTGATGGAGGGAAACTTCAGAAACTTGGAAAGAAAAGATACTGTGAACATAGTCTCGCAAGGTGGGACTATACTAAAGACAAGTCGCTCAGAAGTTTTCCTATCTAAAGAAGGAAGAATAAAAGGGGCTCAACAGTTAAGAGACAATAAGATTGATGGTTTGATAACTTGCGGTGGTGATGGAACTCTCAAAGGAGCACACGCATTATTCAAAGAACATGGTATTCGAGTAGTAGGTACACCTGGTACAATCGACAATGATTTGTACGGTACTTATTACACTATTGGATTTGACACTGCTTGTAATACTGCAGCAGAAGCAATTGACAGAATTCGGGATACGGCCGATTCGCATGGTCGAGTATTCATAGTCGAAGTAATGGGTCGTCACGAAGGTCATATAGCAATGGAAGTTGGTATATCTTGCGGGGCTGAGTATATCTCAGTACCAGAAGCCGTTACTAACCTTGAAATACTATATGATAAATACACTCAGCTTGGATTCCACAACCGTACTATCATAGTAATCGGAGAAGGTGGTGGTAAGTACAAAGGTGCTTATGAACTAGCCGAAGCGTTAAAAGCAGAATATAATATAGACGCAAAATGTGCTGTTCTTGGTCACATCCAACGTGGTGGATCGCCGACAGTTCGTGATAGAACATTAGCAAGTCACTTGGGACTATCAGCTGTAGATGCTCTATTAGCTGGTAAGACCAACGTACTAGTTGGACGAGTTCATCACAACATTACTTATACTCCATTCCCTGAGACATGGACTAAGAGAAAAGAATTACAACCATATATGTTTGATTTAGCAGAGTTGCTAGCTTAATATATGAGAACTTATGCCATATTCGAAGCAATAGACAGACCCGAAGCTGAAGAGCTTGCCATTAAGGCAATTGAGATACTTCAGAGACTGGGAGCAAATGTCTGTGTTTCTGAGACATTGGTAAAAAAGTATGGCGATAGCATGCCTGATATTAGAGTATGCAATCGTTCGAGCTATGACGATATAGCTGATGTGATTATCACATTCGGCGGTGATGGTACTATACTATCAGCTGTCCAATCTTATATTACTTCCGATGTTCCTATTATGGGATTCAATGTTGGGAAACTTGGTTTTCTAGCAGAGTTTATTGTAAACGGATTGGAAAGCACCCTCAAAGACTTGATGAATGGTAATTATAAGGTTATCACTCGTTCGGCAATTGAAACTACTATAGATGGTGAGACTATCTATGCCCTCAATGATATGGTAATAGAGAAAAGTGAGACTTCGCACATGGTGGAAATCAAAGCGTATTCTAACAAACACTTTATAGGTGAATACTTCGCTGATGGATTGATTATCTCTACTCCAACTGGCTCGACTGCATATAGTCTTTCTGCTGGAGGTCCAGTTATATTCCCAACTTCGCCAGTATTGTGTATCACACCAGTTTCACCTCACTCACTTACACATAGACCGCTAGTAGTACCAGACAATCAGCAATTGGAATTCGAAGTTTATAGCAGAACAGGTGAGTTGAAATTAGTAGCTGATGGAAAAGTAAGAACAAAAATTAAAAATGGTGATATAATCCAGATAAGAAAATCGGACGAAACCGTTAAACTTGTAGAACCTGAGAATAGCACTTTCTTTGATGTACTTAGGGATAAATTTCTTTGGGCAGAACACAGAACGAATAAGGAGATTAGATAATCGAACATTTTATTGCATACATAGATTGGGCTGTTAGCCCTGATATAGTCGATTTTGGAATAATAAAAATACGTTGGTATGGGTTGTTGTTTGCGCTCTCTTTCGTTTTAGGTTATCAGATAATACATAAGATATTCAAACACGAAGGACACACTCAAAAGCAACTTGATTCATTAACAGTATATATGATATTAGGGACCGTAATTGGTGCTCGGTTAGGGCATTGCTTCTTCTATGAGCCATCATATTACTTATCTAATCCTATAGAAATATTCAAAGTATGGAACGGTGGGCTAGCAAGTCACGGTGCAGCAATAGGTATCCTAACTTCGCTCTATATATTCGCTCAAAAGAACAAAGAAATTTCGTATGCATGGATAGTTGATAGAATCGTTATAGTAGTTGCCTCAGCGGGTTTTTTCATTCGTTTGGGTAATTTCTTCAATTCAGAAATACTCGGATTACCTTCAGATTTGCCTTGGGCAGTCGTATTTCATAGAATAGATGAGATTGCACGTCATCCATCTCAAATGTACGAGGCAATAGCTTATTTGGGTATTTTCGCAGTACTTTGGGCACACTATAGCAAATGGAAAGAGAAAACCGCTGATTACGCTTTATTCTCCAGATTCCTGATTATGATATTTAGTGCTCGATTTATCATCGAATTCACAAAAGAAAACCAAACAGCATTCGAAAATGGCATGTTTCTGAACATGGGTCAGCTTCTTAGTATACCACTAATCATTTTAGGTGTAGTACTCCTGGTCAAATCAGCAGGCAAACAGAAAGCTTAGAGATAAGTTATTAAAAACTCTATCTTTGATATTCAGAGCAGACTAAGCTAGTTAGCTAAGTTGAAAAAGCAGAAGTAGAGTTAAAAATAAGTTTCTAAGTTCTAATAACTCATAATAAAAGCTTCATATTTTTGTTCTAATTTAGTACAACAAAAGGATATAAATCTCTATTTTTAATAAAATAAATATGCCTTTTATCTATCTTTAAAAATATTAGTATGACAGGAATTAAAAAAACTACATAATGAAAAAGAAAATTGATCTCGCCAAGAGCGAATTCCCCATAGCAAGAACTTACCAAGAATTTACTTCCAACGCATCTGCCAGTGGCATAGTGTTGATTATCTGTACATTAATAGCTATGATCTGGGCAAATTCACCATGGTGGGAATCTTACTTTGATTTATGGAAAACACATTTTATTATTGGTATAGGTGATTTTTCACTTGACAAATCACTTCACCATTGGATAAACGACCTACTTATGGTTGTGTTCTTCTTCCTAGTAGGATTGGAGATAAAAAGAGAAATATTAATAGGTGAACTTTCATCTATTCGGAAAGCTATGCTTCCTATTATGGGTGCATTAGGTGGTATTATAATACCAGCTTCAATATATACATTATTTAATCTAGGTACAGACAATCTACATGGTTGGGCTATACCAATGGCTACAGATATAGCCTTTGCATTAGGAGTGTTATATCTTCTGGGTGACAGAGTGCCTCAAACCCTAAAAATATTTTTAGCGGCATTAGCAATAGTTGATGATATAGCTGCAGTAGTGGTAATTGCAGTCTTCTATACTTCTACTATCAGTCTATATTATTTACTACTCAGCTTCCTATTCTTATTCATAATGATAGTAGGGAATAGACTAAAAGTAATTAGCCCTATTTTCTATCTCGCAGTTGGTGGACTCGTTTGGTTTACTATGTTAAAGTCAGGTGTCCATGCTACTATTGCTGGAGTACTAACGGCATTTACTATTCCATCTTATGCTCTAATTGACAAACAAAAATTCGTGGATAATACTGAAGGACTATGGCGTAAATTCAGTTCAAAATTATTCCAAACTAAAACAGATTTTCTTACGGAATACGAAGCTGATGCACTTTATAATATGGATTTACTTTCAGACAAAGTTCAACCATTATTACTAAGATTAGAGAGAGGAATAGACGAGTATGTCGCATTCTTGATAATGCCGCTTTTCGCACTTTCCAATGCAGGGATTCACTTTGAAAATTTCTATTTAGGTGCTCTTATTAATCCAGTCACTACTGGTGTATTTGCAGGTCTATTCATAGGTAAGCAAATAGGTGTTGCATCATTCGTATGGCTTGCAAATAGATTCAATATAGCTAATTTGCAACCCGGAATTCCATTCAAACAATACTATTATGTGGCTATACTAACAGGTATTGGATTTACTATGTCGCTATTCATATCAGCACTTTCTTTCGGACCAGATGCTCCACAAGAGATGTACTCAAAAACAGGTATCCTGTTAGGGTCAATATTTGCAGGTACTTTCGGTTACATCCTAATGCGTAGATCTCTGAACAAGCAAGAGAAACTCAATAATGAACAAGTTAAATCTTAAACCATTCGTTTAGGAGATAGCATACGATCTAACTCTGCTTTGGACATTAATTCTTTGTCTAAAGTTAGTTGATATACACTTGCACCAGTAGCTAATGCTTCCTTAGCTAGTTTAGAACATACTTCATATCCGAGTTTAGGTACTAGTGCAGTTACTAGACCTATACTATTTTGTACCATCTCACGAAGATGATCTTCATTAGCCGTTATACCATCTATACAGCGAGTAGCTAGAGTTGTGATTCCATTTTTTAGGTGTTGCAAACTCTCGAATAAACTACGAGCAATTACTGGCTCCATTACATTTAGTTGTAATTGACCAGCTTCCGCTGCCATTGTAATAGTTAAGTCATTACCGATTACATTGTAGGCAATTTGATTCACAACTTCTGGTATTACTGGATTCACTTTACCAGGCATAATAGATGACCCCGGTTGCATAGCAGGAAGATTAATTTCCCAAAGCCCCGCTCTTGGTCCTGAACTTAGTAATCTCAAATCGCTACTAATTTTTGAAAGCTTTACAGCTAATCTTTTCAGAGCAGAAGAATACATAACAAATGAGCCTGTGTCTTGAGTAGCTTCTACTAAGTCTTTAGCCGATTTAACTGGATAATTGCATATCTCTCTTAGATATTTCACAGCTAGTTTCTTATATTTTGGATTTGCGTTTAGTCCTGTTCCAATCGCAGTACCACCTAGATTAATCTCATTGAACAGTTTCGCATTTTCATTGAGCCTGTCTATCTCTTCTCGTAATGTATTGGAAAAAGTAGCAAACTCTTGCCCTAAGGTCATAGGGACAGCATCTTGCAATTGAGTACGACCAACTTTAAGTATATGAGCGAACTCTTTAGATTTTTTATCAAATGATTCAATCAACTGTTTCAAAGCTATAACTAATTTATCATTGAAGTATAATATTGTTATTTTTAGTGCAGTTGGGTAAACATCATTAGTTGATTGCGCGTAATTAACATGATTATTAGGATGACAATACTGGTAATCTCCTAATTCTTTTCCCATAAGCATCAATGCTCTATTTGCGATTACTTCATTAGCATTCATATTAGTAGAAGTTCCTGCTCCACCTTGGAACATATCAACTATAAAGTGAGTATGATACCTTCCATTTATTAACTCCTCACTTGCCTCTACTATTGCATCTGCAATTTTCGGATCTAATTCACCAAGATCTTTGTTTGCTTTGGCGGCAGCTATTTTGACCATAGCAAGAGATTTTATAAAACGTGGATATAATCTCAAAGTTATACCACTTATATTGAAATTCTCTGCCGCTCTTAAAGTCTGAATACCATATAAAGCATCTGCAGGTACATCTTTCTCACCAATCATATCAGATTCAGTCCTAGTAGCCCCAGTTGCATAGCGCATAGCTATATTGCTCATCTGGTATGATGAACTACGCATACGTCTAGAGATAATCCTAGAAGCTGCAGCTATTAACTTTACAACTACTCCAGTACTATTCTCCATCATTTTTGAGAATTCAGCTCTATGAAGTACAAATAACCTACTATCAGTAGCTGCTTTGGCGGACATAGCATAAGGATAATTATCCATTAACGCTCCTTCCCCAAATACTTCACATGCCTTGTAGTGATTGAGTATTGTACGTTTACTATTACTTTTGTCTATATATTCGTGTATTGACCCTTTCTGTATAATAAATAATGTGTCTCTATTTGATCCTTGCTTTATGAGTACAGTACCTTTCTTGACTTCTAGTACTTTCATATTATTAGCACATTCTAGTCTTTGTTCGTCATTTAATTCGTTGAATAGTTCTATACCGATTAGGAATTTGGAGATTTCTTTAGGAGACATAATTGCAGCTATTAGTTTATTATAATAATATCACGATTGAATTATCGCAAAATAATCATATTTCGGATATAAACGAATTTTCTTTGGTTAGAACCTAAGCAAATTGTGATTGTCTTTAAGCCATTTCTTATATGTTTTGTAGCTAGGTTGCAATTCTCCTACAGTCTGCCAGAAATTTGTAGAGTGATCCATAAACTTCAGATGCGCTACCTCGTGAGCGACTACATATTCTAGAACTTGTAACGGGGCAAGTACTAAACGCCAGTTGATATTTATATTCTTCTGGCTACTACAAGAACCCCAACGGGTTTTAGCAGATGTGATTTTTACATTTCTGTGCTTTATCCCGAGTTTGTCGGTATATTTATCGGTGAGGAATGAAGAGATTTTTAGAGCTTTATCTTTATACCAAGCCGTCATAATGTCTTGTAGCTTGTCTCGGTACTTTTCGCTGATTAAGAACTTCTCTCCATCAAACTTTATTTTTACTTTTTCTGTATGAAATAGTACAGAATATCTTTTACCCAAAAAGAAGAATTCTTCTGTACCATCAAAGCTATAGTCTTTGGGTCTTTTCTTCTTAGCAGATTGCTGTTTCGTGAGTATCCAACGCTGCTTTTCTACGATTACCTGCTGGATTTCTTTCTCCGTAGCCTTCTTAGGAGCGCGGATAGTCAGCTTACCCCACTCGTCTATCTCAAGACCGAATGTTTGCCTGTTTGAATATATTATGTTGTCAGGAGTAATCAAATTTTATGCTAGTAGTATGTGAGTTGCAAAATTAATAAAAAAGTAGTAGTTTTAGAGTAAATAGAAAGTTTCAATAGTATTATAATTGTATTAAATACCAATCTTCAGGAGGATAATATGTTTAATAGAAAGGATGAGAATACAGAAAAAGTTGTGTTTGAAGACTTATCACTTGATTTCCAGAACCGATTTAATAGTTATCAAAATTTCTCCTATGCTGTGATAGGTGGTTTATTCCTATCAGTATTATGTTCCGTTATCTGGGCAGTAATTACTGTTGCTACAGAGATGCAGATTGGGTTTATGGCGATTGGAGTTGGAATAATAGTTGGTCATGGAGTCAAATTCTTTGGAGCTGGGTTTGAAACTAGATTTGGAGTACTTGGTGCTAGTTTAGCATTTCTGGGTTGTTTTTTAGGAAATTTCTTAAGTCAGATTGGCTTTTTTATAAATGAAAGTGGAATGACTTTTATAGAAGTATTAGCATATCTTGATTTTAGTACTATTGACTTAATTATGAGAGACTCTTTTTCAGGAATGGATATATTCTTCTATATTTTTGCTATTTACGAAGGGTACAAATTTTCATTCAGACCAATACCAGAGGACTACAATGAATCCCTAGATTTATCTCCACTTTATAATCAAATGCGTTTACCAACAGTAGGTATTACTTTTTTTGTTTTAGCAACACTTGCGATTTATTTATCAAGTAATGCAAAGGGTGAAATAGTACATTATTATCCTGACGGTAACGTGGAATATACCGGTAAAATAGAGAACGGATTAGAAACAGGGAGATGGGATTTTCTAAACACAGACGGCAGTTTAAGATATTCAGGCAATTATAAAAATGGTAAAGAAGAAGGTGTTTGGAAATTAAATTATGAGAATGGTAGTATAAATGCAATTTCAAATTACAGAAATGGGTTATTGGATGGTCTCCGTATTAGTTATTATGAAAGTGGCTCTGTTTATGACTCTAGTTATTATATTATGGGACGTTTAAACGGTTCTTATAGCTCTTATTTCGAGTCAGGGAAACTAATGACGACGGGTAATTATACTCGGGACTTGCAAACTGGAGAATGGAAATCATATTATGAGAATGGAGTGATTAGTTTTGTAGGTAACTTTGAAGATGGTGTAATGAATGGGGAAAGTACTTTTTACGATTCTCTAGGTACATTAACTGAGAAATTTTTATATAAAGCCGGTATAGCTCAATTTTTATATCAAAAGGACAGTAAAGGAAATATAAATGTAGTTGAAGGTAATGGCTTTTATAAAACTTATTATAGTAATGGACAATTAAAGCAAATTGGTAGAGTAAAGTCTGGAGAAAGAGTTGATGATTGGAAAGTATATCATCCAAATGGAGAATTATTCGAATTAGCTTCAATCCAAGAAGAACAATATATTTTAAAAGAAGCATGGTATAGGAACAAAGATACTATGATATCCAATGGAAGTGGGGATTACCTAACCTTTATGGATACAACTGATATTATATTAGAAAAAGGTACATACAAGAATGGATTGAAACATGGACTTTGGAAATTATTCTACCCGGATAATGGTCAAGTTCAGATTGAGTATAATTATAGTGATGGTCTAGAAGATGGTGATTATTATAATTACAGTACAGAAGGGGATGTAATAACCGAAGGAAAATTTGTAAAAGGTAAAAGAACTGGAACATGGATTTGGTATAACTCAAATGGAACTACATCATCAATAGTGGAATTTAAAGATGATAAGAAAATAGGGAAACAAATTTTCTATTCAGAACTTGGCTATGAAGCAAAAGAAGAGGTATATGAAAATGGGAAACTGGTATCAGAGAAGTATCTAGAATAAGTAAATGATGAAGAATAAAACATACATATTAACTTTACTTATAATTTGTACAAACATTGTATTGGGGCAAAAAAGAGAGATTCATATACCTACTTATGAAGATGGCAGAATTATTTCTACTTATAGGTCAAATATTGAACTTTCAGAGAATATCGGCTTAAGTCCAGTACAGGAATCTAACAAAACTTTTCACTTTAGGCTTTGGACTATCGGACAAGTAATTGAAGTATGGGAAGAACCAAATAGTAACCTATCAGGTATGATCACTTCATGGACACAGGAATATGACCCCGAAAAAGAAGAAATGACAGGAATGTACTTCTATATATCATTAAATCTAGATAACTTTCAGATATCAAGCATTCTTAGTTTGTATGATTCTTTAAATATAAAGGAAATACCTGACGATTCTTTTATTAGAGGATGGCCAATGGGTTTCGACGGACAAACATATATATTTGAAACTGCAGACCAAACTGATTATTTCTTTAGAACATATTGGTCTCCCTCAGTTACTGATACGACGCAAGAAGCTGCTATTATTAGCAATTTTATTGAAGAAGCATCTAGATTAGCAAATGCAACAAAAACTTGGGAAGAGTTTATAAGATTAGTTCCTTATAAATGTTATTCGAATGGTAGTGTTATAGCTTGTGTTTATACTGAAGAAGAATATAAAAAAATGCAAAAGGAAGAGTAATAAGTAGTTGTTATGACTTCAATCCCTAATACACAAGGAAAATACCAAGTAGAGGCTGATGAGGCTCTTCAAATAGTGGATAGAATAGTTAACGCTTCTTTCTAGGCATATAAACCCCTATTAAACTTAATAACGATTGAAATTATTAGTGAATAATAAAAATAAAAAAGGCTGACTTATGTAGTCAGCCTTTTTATTTTATCAATTGTTTATACTATCACTTATTTAGCAGGTTCGAATTTAGAATCCGGGAAAGTAATAGAATTTACTTTATATTCGTATGTAGTTTCCATATTGAACATCGGAGTTTCAGTTTTAGAAACTGTAGGGAGTTTCTTACCATCTATGTCCTTGTAATCGGAGTAGCTAACGACTACTAGTAAACTACCTCTAGGTGTTTCTTGTATCATTTCTACCTTCTCCAATAAATAGTTTTCTTTATTAAAATATAAAGTCTCTATAACTTCATCACCATCTCTCATCTCAGCAACTACTTGATTCCCTTTCGCACCTATAACATGCAATTTATAACCATGCTTAGCCACATTAGCATATTTGAAAGGGTCTGCATCGAATTTCATTGATTTCAAATCATTCCCTTCTTTCTTTATAGTACCAGAAGATGAGATTTCCCAACCATTAGTACCATTATAAAGCTCTTCTGATTTGTAAACATTAAGGTCAACTAGACGGTACCATTTACCCGAATTAGTAAAGACCATCTCCGTTTTACCAGGTAGCCTTTGTTCACCAGAAATCATAGTAATAGATCCATTTGCTTGTATTATATGGTAGTCTTTTATTTCATCTTCACCACCAAGTGCTTCAGTATAATTTTCTAATAGATCTTCTCCATCAATACTTGCCTCAGTTAGCCCAGTTGCTGGTTTGTAGTCTGTATCATAAGTGAAGACAGTTCCAAACTTTTCTAATTGCTCTTTTACAGAAGGGTCACCTACAACTACCACATATCCGTTAGCTGGATTTAAGTACTTAGTCACAGCTTTTTGAACGTCTAATGCTGACACTTTCTCATAAAGGTTAGGGTACTCTTTTATCATTCTGATAGGTACACCTTTGAAATCATAAGATTGGATCATTGAACCAAGAAATCCAGATGACTCGAAACTTAGGTAAAATTGACCAATTCTGAATTGTTTGATTGTCTCCATTTCTTCCTTAGTTGGACCATTCTTATACAAATCGCCTAGTATTTCATCGTTTATAGATATAATAGTAGAATCCGTAACATCGTTTCTAACATCTGACCCAAATATAGAGTAGTTGTAAAATCTATTAGAAGAATGTCCACCTGTAGGTGAATAAGTATATGAGTGTTTTTCTCTTATTATTTTGAACATACGTCCAGCAAAGCTAGAGTTGATAACGTGGCTTGCTACGTTGATGTTCATATAATCAGGATCGTTGAATGGAACAGTCATATTAGCATATCTAACAGCAGACTGTACAGAACCTTTTCTCTCTATAAAATATATACCTTTAGGCATTGGTTTAGGAGCAGGTATGTCTAGTTTTACCATATCGCCTTTTTTCCATGCTGCTAATTTTGAGTTCAATTCTTTTATTATATCATCTGTTTTGAAATCTCCAACTATGACCATACTAGAAGAATTGGGCAAATAGAAATCTTTATAATATTTCTTAACATCATTAACTGTAATAGCATCTATTGTTTCTTCAGTTGAAACTGAAGCATAAGGGTGATCTAACCCAAATAGAGCTTTTTTAGCCATATTAGCAGCCAATGAACCAGGGTTAGATTTTTCAGATTTTATCCCAGCTTTTGCTTGGATTTTGATTTTATCTAGCTCTTCTTTGGGGAAAGTCGGATTAGTAATTACATCTACTAACATATTAAAAAGAACTTCTTTATGCTTGTTAATTGATGAACCCGAAACGCTTGTAAATTCAGTAGAATTAGAAACTGACAAATCAGCTCCTAAGCCATCTAGAATTTTAGAAATATCCAAAGCTGATTTAGTCTTAGTTCCTTTCATTATTAATGCGGCTGTGAAGCCAGCAGCATCTTTCTTTGCTTCTAAGGCGTCGCCACCCGGCATTAGTATATTGAAACTAAGCATTGGTTGTTCGTGGTCTTCTATTACGAATACTCTCAATCCATTGTCCAAAGTCGCTTCTTTGTAAGAAGGGAATTCAAATTTTTTGGATTCTAGTGGCTCTGGTTTCTCGCCTAATTTATAATCTTGCGCAATTGCAAACTGTGAGAAGATAATAGCTACTACTAATAGTTTAATCATTTTATTCATATTCGTCTCCTTTTTACTTCTCAGCCGTCGCAGGCAGATAAGTTAATATAATTTTGTTATCTGTATCTAAATACTTCTTAGCTACTCTCTTTATATCATCTAGAGTTACTTCTAGATATTTGTCTATTTCTGTATTAATCATTCCCGGCTCATCGTAGTATGCCCAATAGCGAGCTATTGACATTGCTTTGCTTAGAGTATTTTTGTTGGACATAACCGAACCAGCTTCTACTATGTTTTTTGCTTTAGTTAGTTCTTCTTGTGTTACGCCATTTTTGACAACTTTTGCTAATTCCTCATTCAATGCTTTTTTAGTAGCTTCTACATTATCTACAGAATTAGGGATGTTAACAAATATCAATGCTCCTGAGTATTGTAATGAAAATGGAATCATTTGGCTAGCAACAGCAAGTTGTTTCTCATTTACCAAAGATTGGTATAGTCTAGAGCTCTCACCAGAAGCCATAATGCTAGATAGTAAAGACATAGCATAGTAATCATCTTCACCTAGTTTAGGACCACGGAAGCCCTCAAATACACCAGGTAATTGGGCTTTCTCATCTTCAACTACTACATCAACTTTCCCTTTCAAATCTGAAAAACTCTGTTTGTTTCTGTTGATTTCTTTACCTTTTGGTATAGACCCAAAATACTCTTTCACATAATTTTTAGCTTCATCTACATTGAAATCACCAGAGATAACTAAACAAGCATTATTCGGTTGGTAAAATTCATTATAGAAATTTTGGAAATCTTCGATAGTTGCTTTGTTCAAATGCTCGTGGTAACCAATAGTAGGCCATTCGTAACCACTACCTGCCCATAGTTTTTTAGCCATTCTCTCTATCAGATCGCCATAAGGTTGATTGTCAACTCTTACATTTCTTTCCTCTTTTACTACACCTCTTTGTGTCTCTACTCCATCAGACCGAACGTTCAGCTTTCTCATACGAGAAGCTTCTATCCATAGTGGGAGTTTGATTTGATTTGCGGGTACTGTGAATTTGTAAACCGTCTCATCCATAGAAGTGTGTGCATTTAGAGTACCACCGGCTTGGTTTATGTACTTATCTATGCTTGACTTAGGTATTTCGGTAGTCGATTCGAACATAAGATGTTCGAAAAAGTGAGCGAAGCCTGTTTTTTCTGGGTTCTCATCTTTGGAACCCACTTTGTAGTGCACTACAGTAGATACTACTGGTGCCGATCTATCTAGATTGTAGATTACTACAAGTCCATTATCTAATGTCTCTTGTTCGAATTTTATTTCGTTAGCTTGAGCAAATAACCCAAATGTAGAAAGAAATACTAGAAGAGCAGATATACTTAAAATCTTAGTCATAATTCTCCAAATAATTTGTATTTAGTATAGCATAATGAATACGAAATTACAAGAGAATTTGTTGCAAAAAAAATCCCACTTTAATTAGTGGGATTTATTAGATTTATTTTATGATTACTTTTTCGGTTATAAACTTCTCTTTATCGACCATCCGCAGCATATATACTCCCGGTGGTATATTCTTGTTATCAAATTTCCATGTTAGTTTATTGTTACCTTCATTGGAAATCCCATTATATATTGTAGCCATTTTCTGACCAACTACGCTATATAATTCAATCGTAACTAACGTCGCAGAAGATTGATTATAATTAATGTCTATGTAGCTTTCTGCAGGATTAGGATATATTCTCAATCCGAAACTATTGGAGTAGTCAAAACCTACAGAAGACTTAGTTACATTAATCATTATCGCTATCAAACTATCGCATCCATTAGCAGATTTGACCCCTAAATCTTTGTATAAAGTAGTATCTGAATCATAGAATTTTCCTTCGTACATTTCATCGCTATATATATTAACCACAGAATCTCTTATACCTGAAGGTAACATAACTACTCTCTCTTCATATATACTATCACATCCTGACGTTGTTTTGAAAGAATTGAATAAAGTAGTATCGCTTATCACTAGTACGCTTTTATATATCTGACCCTGACAAACTTCAAACGATTCACTAAACTTAGGCCCATCATTTACTATTATATTAAATACTAAAATACTATCACAACCGTTTGGATTTGAGATTTCTTTTTTTATTGTTCTATCTCTAGTTATACGCAAATTGTCAAATAATCCTCCATAACAAACAGCTGTATCTATAATTATTTCCTCGGCTGGTAATACAACAATATTATAGACTATATTACTATCACAGCCCAAGTATGAACGTTTTACTTCTTTTGTCTCACCACTGTTTTTCCATGTTATACCATTGAATTCATCACCGTAACATAGTTCTGTGGTCTCTTTAACAACTATTTCATCATATACATTGATATTAACTGTAACAATACTATCAACATCATCTATAGTTTTATATTCTTCTGTAACTACCGTGTCTCCAAAAACATTGAATTTGTTATTGTACCTATCTCCGTAGCACATGTCAATGTTTGTAGTAGTTCTGAAAGGTTGGGTTATATTATATCTATTGTCAGCGACAAATCCATTTTTAATAACTTTTTCCCCATTTGGGAAAGTTACTTCTACTCTATCAATTGAAGTAGCCTGTCCTAGACCAAAGTGAATAATGCCTGTTCTTTGTGACATATAACTTGAACCACCAGATGAAGATTCTGCAATTAATTTTCTACCGTTAAAGAAGATAGCGATCTTGCTACCGATGGCATCTCTATTGTCAACTGTTCCTCTTAGGTGGAACTGTATCCAATGATTTCCATTCTCGGAAGCATTACTTTTGAAAAAATTAACTCTATCATCATCTGTCTCAGATCTAGCTCCATAATCACCTGTTACTACAGATTGAATTATATCCATATCACCGTCATTATCAAAATCGATTAATCCAATACCTCTTCCTTTTTTAATGTCTGCTATACCTTCTTCCTCACCAACTTCAGTAAATGTCTTATCCCCATTATTTCTGTATAATAGATTCGGATCCATATACGACATTAGTGAGTCGGTTAGTATTACATTTCCATTACTCACAAACAAATCTAAGTACGAATCATGATTATAATCAAACCACTGAATACCCCAACTAGTAGCTAGTGAATCAGTACCTTTTTTATATTTATTATCTAAACCATAGGCAACACCTCTTTCGGTCATTGTCTTATTACCATTATTAACATAGAACTTATTAGCCCCAATATTAGTTGTGTAATAATCCATATCACCATCTTCGTCAAAATCTCCACCTTCTATACCCATACCAAATATACGGGCATTAAAACCGGAAGTCTCAGATACATCTTTAAACTTTTTTTCTGGATACAAATTTTCAAATATTTTGTTTGATTGTACAGTAAGTCCAAAATCATTAGCAACGAGTAAATCGAAATCGCCATCATTGTCATAGTCCGAAAATGTAGAAGCAAGTGAACAACCCATATCAGCTACTCCCAGTTCCTCCCCAATTTCTTTAAATTTCATATTACCGAGGTTCTCATAGAATAAATTTCGGTCACACCCACCATTACCTCCTACGTAACTAGACATATAAATATCTAAATCACCATCTAGGTCAAAGTCAATGAATGATACTGCTGTATTCCATATTTTACCTTCTAAACCGGCTGGTATGCTGATATCATAAAATTTACCGTTTCTATTCTCAAACAAATATGGGTCTGCACGTTCATTTGTAGTTATTATTAAATCCTTATCACCATCGTTATCCAAATCAGCGGCAGCTGCTCCAACTGTCTGTTCATGTACAGAGATTACTATTCCAGATGATGAATATACATTTTGGAAAGTGCCATTCTTCATGTTTTGAAATAACGCAGAATTCTTAAGTAGCCCACCAGATACAAATACATCTTCGTAACCATCATTATTGAAATCAAAAACGACTAGTCCTCCAGTCATCTCTCTAGTATCAAGAGCAAAATGCTCACCTACTCCTATTTGCTTTGCTACTTCCTCGTATGTCTGACTAATAGATAGTTGTACGAGTGATAGAGTAATTATTATATGTAATATCAGCTTCATTTTATTAGTTTCCTTTTACAATCTTAGTTATATATGAGTTTCCATTTGTGCTTATTTTCAAGAAATAGACACCTGGTGAAAGTCCATACTCATCTGAATTCAAGTTAATTCTATTACGTCCTATAGTAAGGGTTTTATTAATAGGTATGGATTGTCCAATTTGATTTATTAATTCGACTGAAGAAGATAATGGTGTATCCAAATCAAATTCTATAGTAGTTGTATGGGAGAATGGATTTGGTATAATCTCGATATTCAATTTATTATCGTTAATTGTATTGAAAATACCAGATTTAGTTACGAAAACATCAGCTATATAAAGGCTATCACAGCCGTTATAAGCCCCTCCTTTTATTTTGTTTATGTATATTCCATCTTCAAAGTACTGTTTTCCTTTGTATTCTTCTCCTTCCGATATATAAACACTATCCCTTCTTCTACTTTCTGGTAGTGGGTCAACTATAATAGTATGAACACTATCACAGTTTGCAGTACTTTTGAAATTCTCAGTGAATAATTCTCTTTTTATAATTATTTTCCCTCTAAATATATCGCCATAACAGACATCAAACTTTTCAGTGAAGTTAGGAGCTTCCAATACAGTTATATTATATGTTATGATGCTATCACAGCCATTAATTGCTTCGAATTCTCTTACAAAAGTATTGTCCTCAATGTATTCTTTACCTTGGAAGTATGAGCCATAACATATAGAAGTATCTACAGTGCTAGCGTAAGGTTGTAAAATGTCAACATTGTATGTGACTATACTATCACAACCATTTGTGTTTAGATAATTCATTACTTTCACACCAGGCTGTTCCCATATTTGCCCATTGAATTCTTCTCCCTTACAAACATCAATATTTACATTCATTTCATCTTTTTTATTGACATAGATTCGGTAAACTAGATTACTATCAGCACCATTCTGAGCAGTTACGGTATCCCTATACTCACCATAAGCTAACCATTTCTTTCCAAATAATTCTTCACCTTCACAAATCTCAACTCTTACAGTATCTAAATAAGGTTGTACTATTTTCAAAGTTTGATTAACTGCTACGTTTCTCAGTTTAGACTTGATCCCTTTACCAGTCCATAATACTTCTAATGAATCAATTGTTACATTATTCATCAAACCAAAATGAAGCACTCGAGTACTTTGTGATAAATAGCCTCCACCACCAGAAGTTACTTCTCTTGTTTGCGTTGTAGTCCCTGTATATACTTTAACACGGCTTCCCATAGCTAATCTATCAGTAGTAGAGCCTTCTAGTTTTACTTTTAGCCAATTTCTACCCGTGTTTTGTTTATTCTCGAAAAGTTTGAAAAAATCTTTATCATTGTATGGAGTAGTTGTCTTATCAGGTCTAACGGCAGTAGTTAATAGATCAACATCGCCATCATTATCAAAATCTATTTGTGCAGCTCCTCTATCTATACCAGGAGATAATAATCCCTCTGCAGCACTTATTTCGGTGAAGGCTACTCCACCACCATTGTTTTTGAACATTCTATTATTATCAGCATATTCAGTATTGATACCAGGAATTGGTGCCAAGTAACCATTTGTTACATGCAAATCTACATCCATATCTAAATCAAAGTCAAACCAATTCACACTCCAACTAACTGTCAAACCAGATTGCTCACTACTAGGGTTTGCTTTTGTGTTATCTACCTTAAGCTCTTTACCTCTTTCGATAAAAGTTTGCCCATTGGCACTTTCGAAGAAATAATTTTGACCAATATTAGTCGCATAATAATCAAACCAACCATCATTATTATAATCTCCTCCGTCTACGCCCATACCTAAAATAGCATTGTTGAAGCCATAGTTATCTTTTACATTTGTGAATCTTGCATCTGGATAATTATTACGATATAATGCGTTTGAAGAAAAATTTTGACCAAAGTCATTTGCTACAAATAAGTCCATGTCTCCATCATTGTCAACATCGGAAAAAGTATTGGCTAATCCACATCCATTATCATTTACACCATATTTTACACTTTCTTCTGTAAAGAACTCCCCTCCATGATTTATGTATAGATTATTCGGTAAACAAACTTGATTTGTATTGTCCTCGAAGTAATTAGCTACATATACATCTATCCAACCATCTAGGTTTACGTCAGCAAATGAAACACTTGTAGATTGGAATTTTTCTCTGAAGCCAAGATTATAGCCTGCTTCTTCGAACTTACCATTTACATTTCGATATACCAAACTCATCTGACCTTTATCTGTAGTCAGGAAAATATCTTCCCATCCATCATTGTCATAATCAAAAGTACCACCACCTATTACAAAATATTGAGAGGGTATATCAATAATATTATCAGTAACATCTGTAAACATATTAGCATAGTCATATGGCTTATTCTGATATGCTGCAGGATTATTCCTATATATTTTAGTTTTTTCTTCATCTCCACCTATTAGAAGAATGTCATCATATCCGTCTCTATTATAGTCAAGCACTACTACTCCTCCAGCCATAAGAGTTCCATCATGTGTGAAATGATTGATACCAGCTTTTGGGAAAATGTTCTCGAAAGTTTGTGAATTTGCAACATTAAAGTCGCTAAAAGTTGATAGAATAACTATCAATAAACAAGTAAATATAATCTTCATATTGAACCTTACAATTATAATAATAATTTTTCTAAATTTAACAATATATTACATATATAACAAATGAGAAGATAAAAAGTAACACAATTCCTCACTTTTTTTTGAAAATAGAATAAAAGAGGAAGAAGATGGAAGTTAAAATACAAAAATACGAGAGCCATTCACCGTAAATAGAGTAGAATGTTCTACTTTCTATAGTAGGTAAAGTCATAGCAATAGATGCTTGTTTGTATTGTTCAGTTCTATGTAGTATCTGCCCAGTGGGAGATATAAAGCAAGTAACCCCTGAGTTAGCAGCTCTTGCTACGTATCTTTTATTCTCAATCGCTCGGAATGCAGAGATTAGTGCATGTTGCTCTGGGCCAGGGGTGAAATCGTACCATGCATCATTTGTAATAACTGTATATAGATTGGCACCCTCTCTGCTGAATTTTCTTACAAATTGTGGGTGTATAGACTCTATACATATTATGGATGCTATCTTGATGTTACTATTAGGTAATTGCAAGCTTTTTTGTTCTGTGCCCTTACCCCAAAATGATATCCCTACTCCCCAATTTATAAACTCGGTGAGGAAGGTCAATACCTCAACATGTGGTACTCTCTCTCCGAAAGGAGTCAGTTTCATTTTATGATATATCTCATAATCATTTGAATCAAGTAGCAATGCACTATTGAAATTATCATATTTGACTTTTTCCCCTCGGAAGTTCATTTCCTTTGTTATACTCGGCGCATCACCGTCATATACTACTATATCGACGAATCCAGTTAGTAAGGAAATATTATTAGTATCTACCCAATTTTCAAGAAATCCAAAGTTATGATCTAAATTGAAGTCATTATTCAAGTATAATATACTTGTTTCAGGCCATATTATAACATCCAAACTCGGAATGGAATCCAAAAGAATATTTGAGTAATCAATTAGTGTTCTTACCTGATCTGCTGGGCCCGCACTCCATTTGTCCCAAGGGTCTATATTCGGTTGGATTAGCCCTATATTCACAGTCTCATTCGATTTCAGTAAAGATTCATGATTATATTTTGTAATCTGTATATTAGAATAAATAATAGGTAATACAATTAGCATAAAGAGTGATGTATATTGCCATTTGTTCACTTTGAAACTAGATTCACCATTTTTATAATTAATTATCAAATCATAGATTATGACATTGATGAATACGATGACGAAAGAAGTACCAAATACGCCGAATAAGTCAGCTATTTGTACCCAATTCGTATTATAAACTTGTGTGTAACCGATTGATATCCATGGGAAGGAGAACTCAGTAAGTGTACGAGACCACTCAAATGTAGCCCATATAAATGGGAATAAATAGAGAGATAGTCGGCGAGGCATCCTAATACGAATAACTAACCAAAGTATAATTGGTATCATAAAGTAAAATGGATGGAACACATCAAGCACAAACCCAGAAGCCATTAGAAAAGGATCTGTTTTCTCTTGGAAACTACTAATCCACCATAGAGTACCTATCTGGTAAATGAAGAAAGTAGCATAAGTATTCCAAAAGTAGAACTTTTTAGTATGATCAAGTAAATACAAAATAGGTATAAATGATATAAATCCTAAAAAGTAAAATGGCATAGGAGGGAAAGCCAATACTAGCAATAATCCACTTGCTATGGAAAGTAATATTCTTGTGTTCTTTTTCATAACACAATTTATTGAATTTGTGCTTAATTCGAATAAATTATCTAAATTGCCTTTAGAAATAGCAACCTCTATCCGATAAGAAAGAGAAATGAATAAAAAGTAATAAATTTGGCAAGATAATTGCCCCTGTATTTATAAAAAAGCTTTAATTACCTATTATTTATTGGGTTGCTAAATATCAAAAAGGATTTTGTGATGGAAAAACAGGAAGTTATTAAATTAAAAATCAAGACTCTTCATTTCGGAGAGATAGAAATCGAAAATGATAAGATTTTCAATTTTCCGGATGGTCTATTAGGTTTCGAAAACTATAATAATTATGTCTTGATAAATCATGAGGAAACTGCACCCCTCAGATGGCTAATTTCAATAGACGATCCTACAATCGGATTCCCACTTATTAATCCTTGGATGGTTGACATAAAGTACAACCCAGGTAAAAATATAGATTTGGAAACTGAAGCTGCTTTTGTAGTTATAACTTTGGGTAACAAAGAACGAGTAATGACTGCCAATATGAAAGCTCCACTAGTACTAGGAGTAGAGACCCGAGAAGGAAGACAAATTGTTATGTCTTCGGACAAGTATTCTACTAAGCAACCAGTGATTCACACTACAAGCGAAGAGGTCTAGTATGCTAGTACTTTCAAGAAAAGTTGGTGAAGTAGTCACGATAGGAAACTCAATAGAAATAACAGTAATCAGTTATGACAGAGGTGTAGTTAGACTTGGGATAAACGCACCTAAGAGTATAGCCGTCCACAGAAAAGAAATCTATGATAAAATAGCAGAGACTAATAAAGAATCTTCTAACGTAGAATTTGATATGTTAAAAGACTTGCTGAAAAACACAGCAATAAGCTCAATAGGTTCAGAAAAAAATAAACTAGAACATTTGGCAATACATAATACTAAAAAAGACTAGATGCATACAGCTCTTATAATAGACGATGATATTTGGATGCAAAGGATAATGCTCAAAAACCTAAAACAGTATGGTTTTGATGACATATTTACAGCTTCAGATGGATTCAACGGTATTGCACTTGCAGTAGAACATATCCCGTCACTAATAGTATTGGATATTTTAATGCGAGAGCTAGACGGGGTTTCTGTGCTTAAAATTCTAAAAGCAATAAAAACAACTCACGATATACCTGTATTAGTCGGCTCAGGAGTAACAGATGTAGATATAATAGCTAGAGTAGTCAGAGCTGGTTCCAACCATTTTATATCAAAGCCATATTCGAAAGCAACTCTAGAAGAAAAATTAACAGATGTATTTGGTATTGAGAAATTAGAATTGCTCAAAGCCCATAAACCATTCTCTGATAAAGAACTCGGCTATATACCCGAAGAAAAGTACAAACGTACCGAAGCCGAAAAAAGCACTCCCAAAATCAATATAAAAGATAAGATTTCTGGAATGAGTGGCTATGCAGCTAAACATTATTCAGAAGATGAGAAAAAGAATATAAACGCCCTGAAAAATCTGCTACTCAAAGGCGATAAATAATAATCAATTCGGATAGATACAAAAATAAAATCTAAAAATTCTTACTTGTTGTTCCTCAATAAGGGATTAGTTGAATATATGTCTCCTGCCTAATCTCACATTATCCAAAGTAAACATGTTTTCCATGATATTTCGAACTCAAAAAAGTATTATTCAAAAAATCAACTTAGTTTTTATCTTTTAATTTTGTAGCTTTATTCTTTATAATTTTAATTATTTGAAATAATTTATGGCTAAGAAGACAAATCAATCTGCAATCAAGGGTTTGAGCACAAAGACGAAGGATATTATATTCATTACCTTAATCTTTGCGTGTGTGTATATATTTCTCGGAAAAGCTATTAGCGGTGGTGGTTTCAACGCATCGGATAATCTAGCTTCTTATTCTTTTGAAAAGTATCTAGAAAAAGCACAGGAAGATGGGGAATTCCCACTGTGGATACCACATATATTTAGTGGTATGCCCTCTTATTCTGCTATGTTAACTACTGGCGATAGATGGTGGGATTTCGCTTATAAGATTATATTCGGATTCGCACTAATATTCAAAGGTTTATTTAACAGTGATACAGCAAGAATAGCATTTTGGTTTGCACTATACGGCTCGGGTATTTATTGGCTACTTCGCTCTAAACACAAAGAGCCCGCCATTGCATTTTTCTCAGCCTTTGCAGCAGTTTTCTCTACTGCTGTCATTACATGGATTATGATTGGTCACAACACTAAACCTATTGTAATGGCATGTCTGCCTTTTACCTTTATATTTATAGAAAAACTCCGGGAGAAATTCTCACTAATCTACGGGCTATTGCTTATACTCTCGCTTCACACTATGCTCGAGGCAGGTCACGTACAGATGATATTTTACTCTGCATTGGCCATAGGTATTTACTTAATCTTTGAGCTAATAAGTAGATTAATTAGCAAAAAAGACCCTATTGGCATAGTAAAAGTTGCTGGATATTTGCTTGCAGCAGGTATATTAGCATTCCTAATGTCTTCTGATAGATATTATTCTACTTTGGATTACACTAATCACTCTACCCGTGGCTCTGCACCGTTAGTACAAGACAGCAAAGACGCTCGAGATGCTTCAGGTGGTAATTCGTATGATTATGCTACAATGTGGTCATTTAGCCCAGGTGAAATGATGGGATTTTTAGTACCAAATTATTATGGCTTTGGTAAACTAGAATATGATGTAGAAAAAAATAGTGGCACCATACTATCCCAATTAGCAAGACAAGACTCTGATAATAAAGTTCCGACATATTGGGGACAAAAACCAATAGAAGATTCGGCTCCTTATATGGGGATTCTGATTTTCTTCCTCGCACTTTTTGGTATTTTCACAAATAGGAAGAATGTGTTTGTGCAGTTTCTAGCTTTTCTCTCGCTATTCGCACTTATACTGTCCTTTGGCTATACTTTGCCTATTTTATACGATTTCTTCTTCTACAATGTGCCCATGTTCAATAAATTTAGGGCGCCTTCTATGATATTGGCATTAGTTCATTTTGCGTTCCCTATACTCGCTGGATATGGTCTATCCTCTATCGTTGATTGGTCTAAAGATGGGATTAGCAAAGAGAATAAGAAGAAAGTAACCTATTTCGCAATTGCAGCAGTTGCGTTTTTTGCAATTGGTATTATATATAACCTAGGTTTCGAAGCTAATTACAAATCATCAGTTGAGAATTCGAATTTTGTAACTCAACGAATGATTCCACAATTACCTGAGCAATATCATACACAATTCAAAAGTGAATTTTCTGATTTCGTATGGTCAGAGATGATGAGTGATTGGATGACAAATGGGGTTCTTATGCTGTTAGCAGCTGGACTTATTTATCTATTTGCTATTCGTAAAATAAAACAACCAATATTATTATCAGGTTTGATTCTAATACTAGTTTTTGACTTATGGCGAGTGGATACTAGACCTATGGATATAGTCGAAACATCATTGACCGAAAAGGTATTCCATAGGAAAGATTGGGTCGAATTCATAAAGCAAGACAAACAAGAAAAATTCAGAATAGCCGACTTCGTATCGCCTACACCTAACGCTAGTGCATATTGGTTACTAGAGAATGTGGGTGGATATCACTCTGCGAAGTTAAGAGTTTACCAAGATATGCTAGATGTAACTTCAGGCGGTAGCACTTCTGGTGTGAGTAATCCATTCGTATGGACTCTATTGAACGTTAAATATATAATAGATGGTAGACAAATACCGGGAATGCAACCTGTCTTTCAATCACAACAAGAACAAGCTTATGTATATCTTAATCCAACTTATTTACCAAGAGCTTGGTTCGTGAATAGTGTGGAAGTGGATAAACCACTTTCTATATTGAAAAGG
>JAGXGG010000094.1 GCA_024636855.1 Ignavibacteriota bacterium
GACTTGGTTAATTCTTTTGTCATAAACTGAATCTAGTACATCAAGCAGCAGACGATACGGTGCATTGTGGTAGTACCAATGTGTACCTGGTTCGTTAAGATACTCAAGGCATTCGGGAAGCATACAATCAGAATCTACTCCTTTGTAGTTTAATCCAGTTGACATAGAAAGATTGTGTTTAATCTTTATGTTTCGCTCTTTTTCTAGTTCCATACTAGTCCAACCATTACCGAGGTAATCAGAAGTTGGATCGTTTATATCGAGCTTCCCTTCTTGTTGAGCTAGTCCAATCATAGTGCTAGTAAGTGTTTTACCAGCAGAAGCCCAATACCAAAATTTATCTTTATCGAAATCACCAAAATACTCCTCAATAACTATTTTACCATCTACAAGGATTATGAATCCTTTTGTAGCGGTTGTATCTAGGAAGTTGATTAATTCATTTACTTTAGGTGGGCTCCACTCTAGTTCAGAGATAGGAGTAGCCACCCAATCGTCAGAATCAATCGGCGGGTAATAGTAATCGCCTGCAGAAGCAGTAGTTATAGCTAGTAAAAAAAGTAAAAGTTTTTTCATAATTGTGTGACATTTAATTTGTTCAATGGTTTAATATATGAAAAATAAAAAGAACAATTAAGTATTATATAATTATAGGTTATACTACTTATATGGGGTATTAGAACAATTTATAAATCAGTACTAATCCTTAAATGTATGCAATATCGTGAGTTCCTAGACGTCAATAGTAAAAGTCTAAATGTTAGATTTGTATTATTACCAAAAGAGAAAAACTTATGAAATATATAATTAAAGCCATTTTTGCAATTAGTTTAATCACAATGTTCACAGCTTGTAGTGATGATAAAACAACGGAACCGACAGTAAATGAGCCAGGAGTACTAACTGTTCAAGATCAGATGACAAGTCAGAATATGATAATAGTGAAAACTGTAACTATGGAAAAAGACGGTTGGATAGTAGTTCACGCAAATACTAGTGGTGCACCTAAAACTCCAGAAATCATTTCAGAGCCAGTTCAAGTAAAAGCTGGCACTAATAGTAACATTATGATTCCTTTAACTTCTGCAGCTAATATACTTGATGATAATAGCCAAGTTTGGGTTATGCTTCATACTGATGACGGACAAAAAGGTGACTATGAATTTGATGGTGTAAATGGTTTGGATAGCCCATTGAAAAATCTAAGTGATGTTATAATAATGAAACCAATTACGTTGACCTCTCCGAGAATAACTGCAAGTGATCAAGTAGTAACAAACAGTGTTACTGTAACAGTAAACGCAGCAACAGACGGTTGGATTGTGCTTCATAATTCAAATACTGATGGAACTATCGTGCAACCAGGTAATATAGGTAAAACAGCTGTCAAAGCTGGTTTGAATCAGAATATAGAGATTAAAGTAGACGAAGGAGTGACTATAGTCACTGGACAAAAACTTTACCCTATGTTACACATAGATAGAGAGCCAAATGGAGAATATAACTTCCCAGGTATAGATATGCCAGAAGTGTTTGGTTTTGATCTAGAAGGTAAACCCAAAACAATTGTGAAATCAATTATAGCAATATAAAAATAGAATCAATTGAATTTAAATAAGATTTCTAATCCCCTATCACATTTGATAGGGGATTTTTTTTAATTTATTCTATCAAATAAAGAACTCACTTCCTAAGTATTTATATTTACTATAATATTCTTAACTTTGATATTTGCTAGTTTGCAAAAATTTAGATTTTATTCGCTCGTCTATAGCGATGAAAGTTATATTTTTTATGGAGATAAATATATGGAAAAGAAAAAACCACTACGCGGCAGTAGTGACAAACTGAAAGATTTATATAATACGTATGTTAAAAATGATGAAAGAGAAATAGATATCAAATCAGAGGATGATGAATTGACTGAAGAACAAATCAACGAGTTAGAGGCAGAAGTCTCTGTTACTGAGGAGTTACTAGAAGATGAACTCGAATTCAAAGTAGACGACCTAGAAAATCAGGTTGAATCACTTAAAGATCAACTACTTCGTAAAACTGCAGAAATGGAAAATCTTAGACGTAGAACTCAGAAGGAGAAAGAGGAATTAGTCAAGTATGCAAATGAAAGATTAATCATAAATTTGCTTGACATACCCGACGATTTGTCTAATGCTCTGCAGGCGGCTAAGCAAGACAATAGCAGTAAAGAATCTGTTATTCAAGGTATAGAGATGATTCATAATAAAGCATTCAGACTATTCGAAAATGCTGGAGTGCAAGCAATGACTATAGAATCTGGTGCTGAATTCGACGTAGAGTATCACGAAGCTCTTATGCAGCAACCATCTGAGGAAATCCCAGAAGGTCATATAATAGCAGTGATTCAACCCGGATATTTGTTGAGTGACAAGGTTATCCGTCATGCGAAAGTTGTAACATCATCAGGTTCTGCAGAATAATAAATAAGTGAGAAAATGAGCGAAAAAAGAGATTATTACGAAATACTAGAAGTAACAAAAACTGCTGATAAGACTGAGATAAAATCGGCCTACAGAAGATTAGCTATACAATATCATCCCGATAAAAATCCGGATAACCCTGAAGCTGAAGACAAATTCAAAGAAGCATCTGAAGCTTATGACGTGCTTTCGAACGAAGAAAAGCGTGCAAGATACGACCGGTTTGGTCACCAAGGAATGCGTGGAGCTGGCGGAGGTCAACCTGGATTTTCCAACGTAGAGGATATATTCTCTAACTTTGGCGATATATTCGGAGGCTCTATTTTCGAAGATTTATTCGGAGGTGGTAACGGACAACGTGGTCAAGGACGAAGACGCGATGAACGCGGTGCTGACCTTAAGATAAAAATGCCACTAACATTAGAAGAAATAGCTACAGGTGCTGAGAAAACTATAAGAGTAAAGAAATACAACGCTTGTGGTGATTGCTCAGGCAGTGGTGCCAAAGGTGGAAGTAGTGGATACAAGACTTGTCAGACTTGCCAAGGACAAGGTCAAGTTAAGCAAGTGAGCCGATCTATGTTCGGTCAGTTTGTGAATATACAAGCTTGTCCAAACTGCCAAGGTAGTGGTCAGACTATAACTGATACTTGTAATACTTGCGAAGGTGAAGGTAGAGTTAGAGACGAAGAAAAAATCTCTGTTGATATACCAGCAGGTGTAGAGGAAGGCAACTACTTGACCATAGCTAGAAAGGGACACGCAGGTCGCAGAGGCGGTTCACACGGAGACCTGATAGTTATAATAGAAGAGAAAGATCATAAATATTTAACGCGTGATGGCGAGAACGTTATCTATAAATTGAAAATAAGTTTCCCAGATGCTGCACTAGGTGTAAAAGCAGAAGTACCTACTCTATATGGGGCAGAGAAAGTTGATATCAAATCTGGTATTCAGCCTGGAGAGACTGTAGTGCTTAAAAACAAAGGTCTACCAAGATTAAATTCTTATAGAAAAGGCGACCAAATAATAATCGCAGATATCTATGTACCAAAGAAAGTTTCGGGTGATGAAAAATCTCTCTTGAAAAAGTTAAAAGAAAGTGATAATTTTAAACCCAATAATGATGGCAAAGGTTTTTTTGAAAAAGTAAAGGGTGCATTTTTCTAAAACATGAACTTAGCTAAACAAATAGCGAAAATACAGACTATCTTCGGAGCATCGAAATTCGAAGTTATGTTCGTTTCGCTTATATTAGCTGGATTGACAATTGGTCAATTTGTTACTTTAGAAAAACGGGAAGATTTGAGCTTATTAACTCAAGAGCTAGAATCATATAATTCGTCTATGCAAACCTCATTCATCGGTATAGATAATGAAGGTAATGTAAACGAAGAGCTGGCACTTGGTGATACAGTTATCAAAAAGAAAAGTAAGTTCCCAGAGAAGAAAAAGGAAGAGAAAATAGTTGGTAAAATTAATATCAACACAGCTTCGAAAGTGCAGCTAATGAGACTAAAAGGAATCGGCGAGAAAACCGCAGAGAAAATCATAGATTACAGAAATAAAACACCGTTCAACTCGATAGAAGATATACAGAATGTGAAAGGCATAGGGCCTAAGAAATTTGAAAGTATGAAAGAACATATAACTGTTTAACAAGGAATTAAAATGAAAAAGACTGGTTTTTATAATCAACACATAGAGCTGAATGCTAAGATGGTTAGCTTCGCTGGTTTCGAAATGCCTATCCAATACCCTAAAGGTATAATCCACGAACATAAAGTAGTGAGAAACACGGTTGGTGTATTCGACGTTACGCACATGGGTGAGTTCTTTGTACAAGGACCAGAAGCTTTGAATTTAGTACAAAAGCTAATCACTAATGACGCATCTAAGCTAGAAATCGGTCAAGTGTTATACACGGCTATGTGCTACGAAAATGGTGGGATAGTAGATGATTTGTTGACTTACAAAATAGCTGAAGACCACTACTTACTAGTAGTAAATGGCTCGAACGTAGATAAAGATTACGCTTGGGTAGAGAAAAATGCAGCGGGTTTCGATTGTGAAATCAGAAATGAATCAGATGAGTACTTATTACTTGCAGTACAAGGTCCAAAATCAAAAGACACAATCAAGAAATTGACAGATTGCAATTTGGATGATATGGAGTTCTATCGCTTTGCATATGATCAAACACTAGCAGGTGTACCAGCTATAGTTTCTAGAACAGGCTACACAGGTGAGTTGGGCTATGAGCTATATTTCAAAGGTGGCGAAGCAGAAGCTAAGAAAGTATGGGATGCAATAATGGATGCTGGAGCTGAATACGGAATAGAAGCCGTAGGTCTTGGGTGCCGTGATACTCTTAGATTAGAAAAAGGGTATGCTCTATATGGCAATGATATAAATCAAGATACTAATCCTATTGAAGCAGGTCTTGGCTGGATTACAAAGTTAGCTAAAGATGATTTCAACGGTAAAGCTGTAATGGAGAAAGTGAAAGCTGATAACCCGAATCGTCGTTTAGTTGGGTTCGAAGTAACAGCTGATAGATTCATAGCACGCCAAGGATACAAGATATTCAAAGGTGAAGAAGAAATCGGTTTCGTAACTAGTGGTAACCTGTCTCCATCATTGGATAAACCAATCGGAATGGGATATGTGAAATGGGATTACAAAGACCCAGAAACAGAAATTGAAATAGAAGCTAGAGGAAAGAAATTCCCTGCAACTGTTAAGAAAATGCCGTTGATATAATCTAGTATCAACAGACAATTAAGTAAAGTGAATCCGAATTTCAGTTAGAAGTTCGGATTTTTTTGTGTCTTCATTTTCCGCCAATCCAACTATCAACAGCACAATTTTAGCCATTATAATAATAAGAAAAAGAAAGGATACTTTTATTCATTTTTCTTAGTCGGCCTAACAGTCCATATGTCATAGCATTACAGACTTATCTATCAGTTTGATTGTTTTATGGCACGGTTATTTACTACTAATTTTGTTAGAAAACTTTGTAAAGAACTAATGTATAGATATATTATTTCCGATAAAGTAACTACAAACAAAAAATAATTGGGATTCTAATGGCTGACGATTTAGAAACACAAGACGTAAAAGACGAAAAAACGAAAAAAGAAAAGAAAGGTTCGCCTCTCAAGATGATCTTGATGGTAGTGGGGATAGTTGTTGTTAATGCTATCATTGTTATAGGCGTAGTCAAATTCTTCTTCGCAGATGCAGGTCATGATGAGCATCCCAAAGAAGCGAAAACGCAAGAACAAGCTCATAGCGAGAATGACGAGTTTGCTGAATTCAAAAACCCAGAAGAAAGTTTTTTTGAGACAGAAAATCAACGTAAGATCTTAAGCACTGGTCGTATAACTACGAATCCGGCTAATTCCATTAAGAAATTTATAATTATAAATTTGGGACTAGAATACCGAATAAAGCCAGATTTGCCAGAAGAAGAATTCGATTTGGAAAAACCACTAATGCAAAAGCTAATGATTCGACTAAAAGCTAAAATTACTGACCGCATAGGTAGTATGAGAGTGGAGGAGTTAGTAAGACAGAGATCAGATCTTACTACATTATTCAAAGCTGATTTGCAAGAGATTTTCAATGAAAATCAGATGTTTCTTCGTGAAGTATATTTAAACGAATTTTTGATACAATAATTAAAGACTAATGTCACAATCACTAACACAAAAAGAGATAGATAGGCTACTGAATGACATGTCATCGGGAGCTCTAAGCATAGACCAAATACTGGAAGGTGCTAAGAGAAAATCCGAAGTTATGAACTACGATTTCAGAAGACCTAATAGAATATCCAAGAATCAAATCAGATTTTTGCAGAATATTCACGAGACATTCTCCGAAGTGTTCGGTTATTATTTAGTATCTAAATTGCAAACTATTGTTTCAGTGGATTTGACGGCTGTAGACCAACTTTTTTACTCAGAGTTTATACTTTCTGTTAATACACCTGGTTGTCTGTATATATTCGATATAGATGGAACTGAAGGTTCAGGTATATTAGAGATTAGTCCAAATTTGGCTCTTAATTTAGTAGAACGTATGTTGGGGGGTAATGCTGAAACTCAGCAAAAGCCTAGATCAATCACCCCGATAGAACAAGCAGTATTACGAAATCTGATGGAGCATTTGTTCTCAGATATGAGTAGTGCATGGGATGTAATAGGAGGGATGAAATTCAAGCTAAACCGAATGGAGTCCGAAGCAGATTTCGTACAAATAGCTCCATCATCCGAGATAGTTATTGTACTTTCTTTCGATGTTCATATTGGTCAAAACTCGTACTCAATGACACTATGCTACCCGACTTTTTCGTTGGAAGATAAGCTCAACAAGTTGAATGTACAGACAATGGCAAGTAGCTCTATTGGCTCTAACAAAGCTAAGAATGCTAATGCTGCAGATAATATCAGAAAGCAGATGGAAAAGACTTTTCTGCCTGTCTCTGTTGAGTTGGGACAATCTACGATTACTGTAGCCGATTTGCTTAAACTTGAAATCGGCGATATGTTAATGAGTACTAGAAGAATAAATGAAGATATTGAAATATCGATTTCTGGGCAGAAAAAGCTGACTGGAAAAATCGGAAATGTAGAAGGAAAAAAAGCCGTTAAGGTAACGGGAAAAATTAAAAATGAAGACATTATAGACCCAAATGTTTATTATTACGAGGAGAGTTAGACATGGCTATGTCACAAGATGAAATAGATGAGCTAATGAAAAGTGGCGAAGTCAAGGAAGAGAAATCTCCCGAAGACGAACTACTAGAAGATTCGGCTCATGCGGTTGAAGATAAATCAACAGAAAAGAGTCAAGATTATGCTACGCTCGATCCAAAATTAGAGCTGCTGTATGACCTATCATTACCTGTATCAATAGAGCTGGGTAGGACTAATATGCTAATCAGAGATATTCTGAAACTAGGCCGTGGCTCAGTTATAGAATTTGACAAATTAGTTAGTGAACCAGTAGATATATTAGTAAATGGCAAGAAAGTTGCTGCAGGAGAAGTAGTAGTAGTAGATAAGCACTTCGGAATACGTATCACTACACTAGTAGATCCATCAGAAAGAATAAAAGGTTTGAAAAAGTAATGTTCGATTCGCAGTTATATTCTTCATTTTTCACTCTCATGGGTATAGTAGCATTCCTCGGTGTACTATATCTTATAGTGAAGCGCTATGCAAAATCAAATACTGCACTTAAAGGGATGAATATTAAGATTCACGAACGAGTAGCCATATTCCCCAAGGGTCATCTGATAATAACTGAGATCGGTGGAAAATTCTATTTATTAGGTGCCACTGAGCAGAACATTAATATACTCAAAGAGCTAGAAATAGGTGAAGTAGCCGATGAAACTCAGAAGCTAAACATATCGGCAATCAAAGAGCCAGAAGATTTGTCATTCAAATCTTTCATCAAATCCGCTATCAAAACAAAACATAGTAATTAGGATTTCTCCTTTAGAAATTAGTAGTACCACCCCTCTTTGATTCTATTTAACTTCCCTCTGCCTTCGGCTGATATACAACTACCTCACTACCTCAATTATTTCCGTTTTTGTTATTGTTGGGGTTGTTAGTTTTATGTAGTAGCGACCATTAGCGTATTTGCTTAGGTCTAAGTTGATTTCTTGCGAGCCAGCAGATGGTGTACCTGAGTAAACAGTCTCTACTTTATTACCGATGTGGTCGAAGATTGTAAGGTCTGTTTGACCAGTCTCTATTAGCGTTAGATTAACTCTTGCGTTGTTATTCAGACCATCTGTCGTTACTACCATATCAACCGCTTCGCCATTCGGGTTAATTAATCGCACACCACCTTCATCGCATATACCTAGTACATTGAACTCACCAACACCAGGTTCTATATCATAGTCAACCGAATCTCCATTTGCATCATAAAGCTGGAATTCTGTGATGACTAAACCACTTTTCACTGCTGTTCCTAATCCTACTTTCATTGGTACGGCTGCTATTTGGTTTGTTCCGCTGAGTTCACCAATTATTTCAATGTAAGATTTATTACCTACAGTTGTGACATTAGTTGATTTGTCGATTGGTGCAAGTAGAGTTGAGTTATAGCTAACAGTTGCCGAGAAGTTAGTGGCAATTTCACTCAATCCCTCTGGCTTTATCTTACCTAAGTATATCTCCAAACCTACAGTCTCACCGACATAAGCATCAGGCACTATTGGGTAAACCTCACCACCTATACCTTCTGCGAAAAGTAGAGAACGTATTGGTGAGCCAATACCTTCATAATGAAAATCTAAGAATGAGTTTGTCTTACCTCCATATTTGGCTGTGTAGTTTAGTTGAAATTCTTTCTCTTGTCCTGCTGCAATTGTGTAGTTAGTTGGTGCTGTATTAAGAGAGAATTGCTCCATATCTGGACCACTGATTCTAGTATCAGTAATAGTGATATCAGTACTACCAACATTCTTGACAAGGACAACAGTAGTGTCTTTCCCCTCACCTAATTCAAATACGCCAAAGTCAACAACATTTGCAGTTGCTTCTATTACTGGATTAATCCCAACTCCACGAATATGAATCGTGTCTTTGAAATCACCGATTGTTGTTCTGATAGTAGCAACTGCTATTCTATTACCCAAGGCAGATGGAGTGAACTCAAACATCATATCCTGACATGAATCCCTCTCTAAATAAAAGTCACCTGCACCTCGTGGAATAAGAAAATCACTAACATCAACACCCGTTATATCAACACCCAGCACATGTAAAGGTGCATCACCTGTATTACAGATAACCGAATACACAACGGTGTCTTTCGTACTACCAACTATCATTTGCCCCATATCAATGTCGTTATTTTGTATAACTGGCTGAGGTATTATAATAGAAAACACTGCGTCCGATGTGTCTGATTGGAGAGGGGTGCTTGTAGGACCATTTATCTTATATATCCATACATCTGATTGACCTTTATTTTCTGTTAAATCACCATCCTTAGAACCAGCATACCCCAATAGTATGTAACTTCGGTTCGAATTCTGAATTACTTTAAATGTTTCATCATTTAATGTTCCACCAATTCGTTTGGACCAAAGCACTTCTCCCAAGTTACTAAGTTTCATTGACCATGAATCATATTTTCCGTAATGATTATTGGGGTCAATTCCATCAAATTCAATACTACCGGCTGTAATATAATCTCCATTTAAACACTGGGTTATAGAGTGAAGTACTCCCTCTTCTTCAAATACTTTATACCACTCAATAATTCCGTCATAGTCTAATTTTACAACCATTGGATTATAACCATCAAAACCTGTTAGTATGAATCCGTTATCAAAAGTTTTAGTAAAAGAATACTGTTGTTTAAATGATATACTTTCATAAGTCTTAGACCAAATTAGTTCACCATTCTTATCAATTCTATAAACCCATACCTTCTCTTCAGAATCGTTGCTATTTATATCTCCATTTATTGACTTAGTTGAACCGGCTAAGGTTAAATCCCCATTTTCCAATAATACTATTTCTGCTGAGGAATCATCTAAATTGCCCCCATAATTTTTAATCCATAGTAAATTTCCGCTATCATCAACTTTAAGAACAAAAGCATCACTTTTTCCATAATTCAATTTGAAATCACCAATCTTAGATTCACTAAGTCCTGTAATAATATAACTATAATCTTCTGTTTCAATTATATCATGCGCATTATCAGAGTAACTACCACCGTAAGAATTTGACCATATTATCTCTCCCTTTTCATCGAACTTCGTTATCCAAATATCATAAACACCATTGTTTCTAGTTAAGGCACCATTTATTGATTCACTTTTTCCAGCTACTATATATCCACCATCAACAGTTTGCTCTACAGAATAAACAAAGTCATCTAAATCTCCACCAAAACTATTTACCCATTCTATATTTCCTTCAGTATTCAATTTCATTATAAAAGCATCAGTTTCAGCATTAATTATATTTATATCACCATCATCAGATTTACTATACCCTATAATAATATAGCCCAGATCTTTTGTTTGCTTTATATCAGAAGGGATATCAAATTGACTTCCGCCATAAGTTTTTGACCAATCGAGAGAGTTTTCTTTAGAGGACTCTTTTTCAAAATTGTCAATTCTAATTAAACATTTATCAGATTCTATAAGTGGTATTTCCCATAATTCTCGAAGGTTAGATGCTTTACCATCTATTAAATCCCAATTGACACCACTATCTGAGCTGAAATATAATTCAACTTCCTCCTCTTCAAATACACCTTTCCATTTTATAAGACTATCTGCTCCAGCGTTGTAAATTTCTCCACCATTTGGCTCTATTAATTTTAAGGTTTTTTCAGAAATTGAATAATCATAATTTCCTGTAATTAAATGAACATTATAATTACAAAGATTGGTATTCATTTGAAAGTTAACGGTTGTCCTGTTCGAATCGACAGCTAAATATCTAATGAGAATATCCTTAGTCTCATTCTTTTTTATTCTAAGTGGAAGTGATGTTAGTATTTCTATATTGTTATTATTCGGATTAAATGTTGCTTTGTTTATCTCAATATCACCTGTCTCTTATACACATCTGACGCTGCCGACGA
>JAGXGG010000095.1 GCA_024636855.1 Ignavibacteriota bacterium
CATACACTGTATTTGCTCCTACTAATGCTGCATTCCAAGCATTATTAGATGGAAATTCTTCTTGGAATTCTCTTAGTGATATACCAGCAGATTTATTGAAAAATGTATTATTATTCCATGTATTAGGTACTGAAGTAATGGCATCTGATTTGTCAAATACTTACGTAAATACATTGGCTGTGGGCCCGAATGACGAGAATGTATCTTTGCAAGTTACTACGACTGGTGGAGTAATGTTCAATGGTTCGTCTAAGCCAATAACAACTGATATAGAAGCAAATAATGGGGTGATTCATACAGTTGATAAAGTTATGTTGCCACCAAACATCGTAACTCTAGCATTGAATAATCCAAATTTTTCAATTTTAGTTTCAGCATTAACTGATGGAAGACATACTACAGATTTTGTTGCAGTATTAAACGCAGCTGGTCCATACACAGTATTTGCTCCTACTAATGCTGCATTTGAAGCATTGCTTGCGTCAAATTCATCATGGAATTCTTTAGGGGATATACCAATTGAAACACTTGCAGCAGTACTTTCATACCACGTAGTAGCTAGTGCTAATGTTCAATCTAATCAGCTTACTAATAATCAAGAAATCACAATGTTTAGTGGTGGAAAGGTTACTGTAGATTTAACAAATGGAGCAAAGCTGAAGACTTCGAGCAACCAAATGGTTAATATCTCGGTAGTAGATGTTCAAGGTACAAACGGTGTAATACATGGTATAGATTCAGTATTATTGCCATAATAACCTCTAGTATTAAATAGTTAATAAAATGAAGGGCAGTGGAATTAATTCTACTGCCTTTTTTTATTAAATTACGGACTAAAAATATAGTTGGATACTCATACTGGAGAAAAAAAGTCACCAGAAAACAAAAGTGAGAGGAGCAAGTGGTTTGTAGATTCCAAAAAAGTTCATTAAATATATGGATATATGCATAAAAACATTTACATTTGTTTATGCTCAAAGTAATTTAATTACAAAAGACTCTTTTATAGTTTATAGCAAATGAAAAATTTATTGATACTAGGTGCGGGGACTTCTGGGACTATGATGGCCAATCATTTGAGAAAGACCCTGGCGAAAGACAATTGGGATATAACAATAATAGACCAAGAGGTTAACCATTATTATCAACCTGGTTTCTTATTCATGCCATTTGATATCTACCAGCCACACCAGCTTAGAAAAACAGTAGTTGAATTTATTCCAAAAGGAGTTAATTTAATTAAAGAACGAATTCAAAGCATTGATAAAGACAATGATAAAGTATTATTGTACAATGGAACTGAAATAAAATATGATATCCTTGTTATTGCCACAGGCTGCAAAATAGCTCCTCAGGAAACAGAAGGAATGCAAGGTGATCAATGGTATAAATCTGTATTTGACTTTTATACTTTTGATGGAGCCAAAAACTTACGTGATAAGTTCAAGACTTGGGAAGGTGGTAAATTAGTTATTCATATCTGTGAGATGCCTATTAAATGTCCTGTTGCCCCACTGGAATTTGCATTCTTGAGTGATGACTTCTTTACCAAAAAACAAATCCGAGATAAAGTCGAGATAACTTATGTAACACCTATGTCTGGTGCCTTTACTAAACCAATGGCTACCAAAGAGCTTGGTCATCTACTTGAACAGAAGAATATTAATATTGTTCCTGATTTCAACATAGAAAAAGTAGATACTGAAAATAATAAAATAGTAGATTATGGTGGAAAGGAAATTGAATATGACCTATTAGTAACCGTGCCAACGAACATGGGAGATGAATTAATCGCTCGTTCGGGTATTGGTGACGATCTGAACTTTGTTCCAACAAACAAAACAACTTTACAATCAAATATAAAAGAAAATATCTTCGTTATTGGAGACGCTACAGACTTACCAGCATCCAAAGCCGGTTCAGTAGCACATTTCCAAGCTGAGATTCTTACTGATAATATTCAGCTTTTTATAGCTGGTAAACCATTGAAAGAAGAATTTGATGGTCATGCTAATTGCTTTATTGAAACTGGACATGGCAAAGCTTTACTGATTGACTTTAATTATGACCAAGAACCTGTAAAAGGGACTTTCCCTATTCCAGGTATCGGGCCACTGAGATTGTTAGAAGAGACTCGCCTTAATCACTTTGGAAAGTTAGCATTTAGGTGGGTCTATTGGAATATGTTAATAAAAGGCATATCAATTCCATTTGTAACTAGTAATATGAAGCTCGCTGGGAAAAAAACAGAACACTAAAAATAATAATATCTTTAAAATAAAACAAAAGAGATAAAAAATGATAGAAAAAAAAATCGCTGGATACAACGTTCTTTGTAATGAGCAAGGTTACCTAACTGAACCAGATCAGTGGAACAAAGAAATAGGACTAGAACTAGCTGCCGAAGAAGGTATCAACATCACTGATAAGCATTGGGAAGTACTAGAATACCTTCGTAATCAACACAAACAGGAAGTAGCAATTACAATCCGTAAAGTTGGAAAAAGCGGAATCGTAGATATTAAAGAATTTTATCAATTATTCCCAGATGGTCCACTGAAAAAGGCAAGCAAGATTGCTGGAATTCCAAAACCAGTCAGCTGTATTTGATTGTGAACCTTGAGAAACTAATATATTCAATTAACAAATAAATAGAAGGCCCAATGGAAAACGCAAAAAATAAACCAGTTAAGAAAATGATGCTAATACTTTCTAAAGCAACTATAGAAAATGTATATGCATGTTTCATTTTAGCCAATGGTGCAAGAATGGAAGGGATAGAATCAGAAATATTTTTCACTTTTTTTGGACTAGAAGCAATACAACTAAAAAAACTAAATAACTTACATGTAGCAACCGTTGGCAATCCAGCTATGCACTTACCCACTATGTTAGGTGGTTTACCTGGGATGGAAGCAATAGCAACAAAAATGATGAAATCAGAAATGGAGAAACTAGATATACCACCGGTAGAGGAGTTCCTTGAAATTCTATCTGCTTCTGGTACAAAACTTTGGGCCTGTAAACTTGCAATGGATATGTTCAAAATAAAAGAAGAAGATTTAATCAACGACCTTGATGGTGTATTGACTGTTGGTGGATTTTACGAGAGAGCTGAAGGTGAAGGGACTCACCTTCTATTTATTTAAGCGAAAAGCCTAAAATTATTTGTAATAGGGGGTGTATGCCTCGTAGAGGTATAATATCTGTAGAAATTGGATTAATTACAAAGAAGAATTATACTAAGTATTGCCGTTGGCTTTAGCCAACGGATACCAAATTATCATAAACTAAATGGACTTTAGCCCCATATTATTCAACTCCTAGTGGAGTTTATGGTGTATTATCAACATTAGTTGCTAATAATATTGAACTGCTCCGCAGTTCTCCTGGATTCTTCAGCTTAGCCCGTCATCCTATGTTTGTAAAGTCCAATAATATTAGAAATAATAATTAACTTGAGAACTTTATAAACATAGGATGACATGGATGTCTCTAGAGCTTTTTAATATAGATTGCCCATGCCATTGGCTTGGCAGGCACGTCATTTCAATAAGCTGAAATTTCTCGCAATGACAGAAATCTTAAATCCCCGTTCCTGCCTTTGGCTATACAGGTCAGGGAACGTATTTCTCCTGGATTCTTCAATCCGCTATGCTTCGTTCAGAGTGACATTGTTTTTACACCCCCTTAAATCCCTCCTTGAGGGGGGACCTAAAAAGGTAATGATTCTAGTCCTTGAAAAAGGTTGACACATTTTAGGAGCGAGAAATGGGAAGAATAAATAAATTCGTTATATTGTATATTAGTCTATTACTATATACAAGTTCAAATTGGGAAAAAATGATTAAAAAAATATTTTTTACGTTAATTCTAATCACACTGATTTCTTGTGGTAAAGAAGAGGAGTCGGTAAAGCCCGTAGTACAAACCCTTACAGAATCTGTCTATGCTTCAGTAACCGTGCAACCAGAGGGTATGTACGATGTTTATGCTTCTGCTTCTGGTATTATTAGCAAAATATATCTCCAAGAGGGCGATACTATAGCGAAAGACCAATTATTAGCTGAAGTTACCTCTGATTTGTCTAAGTTGAATAAAGAAAACGCACAGCTCAATATGGAATTGGCTCGCAAAAAGTACAAAGGTGATGCTAATATATTAGACCGTTTGAAAGATGAGTTAGAAGCAAATCAGGACCAGTTAACCCAAGATTCGATAAACTACTTTCGCCAGAAAAGGTTGATGGACAAGGGAGTAGGAGCAATAGTGGAGTTAGAATCGAAGAAGTTGAAATACGATTTGACTAAAAAGCAAAGGGCTATTCTCAAAAAGCAATATGAGCAAACAGAAGTAGAGCTAAAAAGTAATTACCGCCAATCAGAAAATGCAGTCGAAAAAGCAATGAGCACTCTGAGTGATTTTTCTATCAAATCTAACATTGATGGTATGGTTTATTCGCTAATGAAAGAGGAAGGTGAGCTCATAACACAACAGACTCCATTTGCAAAGATTGGACTTCGTAATTCATTTTTAATAGAAATGAGAATAGATGAAGTTGATATAGCCTCTGTTACACATGGGCAAAAAGTAATCGTATCTTTAGATGCTTACAAAGGTAAAACTTTCGAAGCAAAAATTTCAAAAATCTATCCAATTAAGGATGAAAAAACGCAAACATTCAATGTAGAAGCAATTTTTGTAAACCCTCCAGATGCACTTTACGCTGGGCTTTCAGGTGAAGCTAATGTAGTTATCTCCCATAAAGATAATGTAATGACTATACCTTTGGAATATCTAACGGAAGAGGGTAAAGTAATAACAGATGATGGGGAAATAGAAGTTAAGACTGGAATGAGAAACTTGGAAAGAGTGGAGATAGAATCCTCAAAAATAGATACTTCTACTAAGATAATAAAGCCATAAAATGACTAATTATAAAGTAATTTTTGATATCACCAGAACTCATCTGCAATCTCGATTGAAACAAACGAGTGTTGCTGCTTTGGGGGTAACTTTTGGAATAGGTACCTTCATTATTATGATGGGGTTTATGACTGGTCTTAATGGGCTTTTGGATGGACTAATCCTCAACCGTACACCTCACATCCATATATACAATGAGATAAAACCTACCGAAGTCCAACCGATACAATTTGATGACTCTTTCGCAGGAGATTTCAATATAATTCATAATGTAAAGCCGAAAGAAAGTCTTGTAAGAGTGCATAATGCGTTACCTATTATATCCGAATTACAGAAAGATAAAAGAGTAAAAGGCGTAACTGCCCAAGCCATGGCTAGGGTTTTTTATGTAGCAGGTTCTATAGAGCTTAACGGTATAGTAAATGGTATAGATGTAATGGAAGAAGTGAAGCTATTTAACTTCGGAGATTATATAGTCGAGGGTTCAGGTGAAAGCCTTTTAAAAAACAATAATGGGATACTATTGGGTGCTGGGATTGCTAAAAAAATGTCGCTTAGTGTAGATGATAAAATAAACGTATCTACTCCAAACGGTGGTTTTTTTCCTCTCAAAATAGTAGGCATTTACCAAAGTGGATTAGCTGAAGTTGACAATACCCAGAGCTATGTAAATTTAAAAACAGCGCAGCAACTATTGGGTGAAGGTAGCAATTATATCTCGGATATAAATGTAAAACTTTACAATATGGAACTAGCTCCAGAAATGGCAAAAGAGCTAACGAAGAGCTTCGATCTAACAGCTACTGATATACAAACAGCTAACGCACAATTCGAGACTGGTACTTCAATTAGAAATCTGATAACTTATGCCGTATCTATAACTCTACTGATAGTAGCTGGATTTGGGATATATAATATATTGAATATGCTTATCTATGAAAAAATGAACGATATAGCCATACTGAAAGCAACTGGTTTTTCTGGCTCTGATGTGAAGAAGATATTCATTAGCCAAGCCATCATCATCGGGTTTATAGGAGGAATGCTTGGATTAATCTTAGGGTTTATTGGGTCAGTTATGATAGATAATGCTCCATTTGAAACGGAAGCAATGCCTACAATCAAAACATATCCTATTGAATATAATCCATTATTCTATATAGTTGGGATTACATTTGCTATGATTTCTACTTTCTTAGCTGGGTATTTGCCAGCTCGTAAAGCCGAAAATATTGATCCAGTAGAAATAATTAGAGGTGAGTAATATGGTAGTATTGGAATCAAAAAAAATAAATAAACACTTTCACAACCCAATCGATTTTCATGTCTTGAAAGACATAACATTCTCTATTGAGCAAGGTGAATTTGTATCAATAATGGGGAAATCAGGTTGCGGAAAGTCAACTCTACTCTATATACTCTCGACTATGGATACTGACTACACAGGTGAACTGCACTTAGCTGGTAAACTAGTTTCTGGGAGACCCCAACAAGAACTAGCAATAATTCGAAACGAACACATTGGATTCGTTTTTCAGTTTCACTATTTATTGCCTGAGTTTTCAGTGCTCGATAATGTCATGCTACCTGCGCGCAAGTTAGGTAAGAAAAGCTATAAGGAAATAAAGCAAAATGCTTACGACAAGCTAGAGCTATTGGGGATAAAGGAACAAGCAGATAAAAAAGCATCTATGCTATCAGGTGGGCAAAAGCAAAGAGTGTCTATAGCCCGAGCATTGATTAATGACCCAGCTATTATTATGGGCGATGAACCGACTGGTAATCTGGACTCTAAGAATTCGGAGAATGTATTCAATATATTCAAAGACTTAAGTTCTAATCAAAATCTGTCATTACTGATAGTCACTCATGACCAAGACTTCGCCAATAAAACCGACCGAATAATAGAAATGGGCGACGGTAAGATAATAAGCTAGTATTGCTTAAACTCTTTGTGTCTTACCCTTGGATTACTACTTTTTCATTCTATTCTCCCCCTATAATTATAGAGAAATTTTCATTTATAATTCCTTCAGTTACTAGAAAATACTCACCAGGAGGGTAATTTGAAGTTGAAAATGTAAACTGATTATTACCAACTAGTACAAAATTTATTGGATATTCTCTAAGTATTGCACCATTTAAGTCCAATAACTTACTATTGAAATTACCTAAAATATTACTCTCAAATTGAAGATTAACTGTTTCATAACTTGGGGAAGGGTAAATGGTAAAATTTGAATTTTGTTCTTCAATTTCAATGTTTGTAATTGCATCAAGGTTAAAGGAGTAAATTTTAATCCCAAATCCAGAATTGGTAAAAAGCAAAGATTTGACTTGGATATAATCAATTAACGAGCTTAATACAAAGGCATTACTCTCGTATATTACTGATTTATTGATGATATCAAACAATTTCAATTCTCCATCAAATGCACCTCTAATAATGATGTAATTCCCTGTATCGTCAATCGCACTTATACTATTATAACCAATATACTTCTGAAAGGTATATAATAAGTTTCCATTTATAATATCAATTATAGATATATCATCATGGTCACTAGTAATTAAGGCATATTTATTATTCGACGAAATATCCATACTTATAGCTCTTGGTTTGTCAAAAGGATCGTAATCTTTAAATGTTTCTATTATATCACTTTGTTTCAAATCCTGAGCTAAATTTGGAAATCTCTCCGATGAAGTTATGACAGAAAGGATTCCAGGATCAACAAAATAATTACCATCTGAAGTAAACTCTAATAAATCAAGTGCTTTATAACCAGTCTCTGTAACATTTTCATCATTGTTATATAAATATAGATAAGTTTTCTTAACATCCTTATTCACATAGTAAGCATAAACACAAATTCTATTATCAACGGGATAATACGTTGCTTTTTTTACATCTGTTATTGAATCGTTATTTTTAAAATAGTCTATTTGCCTTAATAATTGCTTGGAGTTTAAGTCCCATTCATATATCATTTTGTCTTTTGTCAAAGCTAATAAACGTAGTTCATCTACAGTAATATCCACAGAGATAACATCTCCAATATTAGCTTCAAAAATTGATTCAAGTGTGTTCAAGTCAATTAAGTCAATCCTACTCGTTGTACCGACAGCAAGCAAGTTACTATTGCTAGATACTTTCTGACATTGCACCCTTTCATTATGATTATACTCCTTTTGAAATACAATCTCTTGAGAGTGAGTAATTAAAGGCATTAAAGTCAGAGCCATAAATGTAATAATTATTTTTTTCATGAGAGTTTCCTCCATTTATTGTTCTATCACAATTTTGAAACTACAATTTACTTCCAAATAGTTTGTTACAAAAAGTAAAATTTTCTATCACAAAAAAATGGCCGTCCTTTCGGACAGCCATTTGTATTAAATTCTCTTTTTAATAAGATTACTTTTGAAACATCTTATCTACAGGTACTATCTTCACTTTATCAGCTTTGAAGTCAAGTTTGAAAGTTGATATTTCTTTATCAGCTTCATATACTTCGTCTGGCTTAGGTGAGTCGTACTCGATAGGACTTGGAGTATTGTTAACCAAATCTTTTTTGAATGATTCTGCATCAGAGGTAATCATTGCAAATTTTACATTATTAAACTGAATGTGTTTTTTTATAGCATTATTTACTTGAGCTAATGTCAAATTCTTAATTCTCTCACGGAAATAATTGATATAGTTACCGCTATCATCCACTCCATAGAACTCTGAATCAACCTGGTAGCCTAATCTTTCAGATGTAGTAGCAGCCCAGTGAATAGAGTATTTGTTTAAGAAATTTTTAGTCGTTTCGAATTGTTGCTCAGTCATACCATTTTCCACTACCATTTTTAGCTCTCGCATAGCTGCTCTAAGGGCGAAATGTCTATGTTTGTGCTGAACTGGTCTTAGCCATACTTCGAATAGTTGTTTATGTCGAGCGTTATTAGGGTTTGGCTTACTAAGTGAACCACCATTAAGGAAACGCTCTATATAAGCGTAGTCACCATAGTTAAGTCCTCTCTCACCTCTAATCACTTGGAATAAGTGGCTAGATTGGTTTCTATGCTCACCGAACCAAGAGCTGAATAATGCAAGAGCGAAAAAGTCATCGTCACCACGTAGCACATCGATAGGGAAACCGAAACTAATTGCAGTGGAATTATTTTCTTTTTCGACTATCATTACTTCTAATCCATTTATTGGTTTAGTTTTGATATCTACTTTAGTGTTGATTGTAGTATCTTTCAGGTTGCTTAATCTCGATTCTACAGACTCTACCAAACTATCATCAAATCCACCACCAAGTCCAATAACGTAATTATTTTTGTTGAAGTAATTCTTGTGGAATTCCTTAACGTCTTCTATTGTGATACTCTCTAATCCCTCAACAGTACCAGCCATTATATGCTCATAAGGAGTATCAGTGAATGCGAAATTGTATAGAGAGAACTTACCTAATTCCTCATCAGAAGAATACCGAAGTTCATTCTTTATAAAGTTAAGAGTGTTGTTCTTTATTCTATTGAAATCATCTTCCGTGAAAGCAGGATTCAATATAGCATCTAGGAATAATTCGTTGTATTTCTTTATATTGTCTTTGTGTACTCTACCTTGGAAAGTAGTCATTTCTTTGTCAACTTTAGTGCCATAGCTAGTAGCCATAGGGTATAGCTGTTCTAGTATAGCCGAATAATCATTCTTAGTAGTTGACGCATCAGCCATAAGTTGAGCTGTAAGATTAGCAAGCCCTTCTTTTCCTTTAGGGTCATTAGCAGATCCGACTTTGAACCATATATTATATGCTATTATAGGGTCTTCGTCTATTTTCAATAATACTTTTCTAGTATTCATATCCGTATTAGTATCTTTGCTATTTGAACAAGAAGTAAAAGTAATTCCTAATAAAAGAGCTAGAGACATAAATTTTATTTTATTTGTGTATTTCATTATTTAGTCCCCTTTAACTTTATTACAGTTCTTTGAGATGCGTTCATTTTTTTAGCTTCGTTTTGTATATCTTGAGGAGTTAGTGATTCTAGCGTTTTGAAATAGTCCTCTATAGCGTCTATTCCACCAGTGATAGCAACAGTTCTTGCCAATCCACCAGTTAGGTTACTAGGAGTATCTAGTCCCATTAAGAAACCGTATTTCTGTCTTTTTTTCAAGTCTTCTAGTTTCTTTTTATCTACTAGATTATTCTGAAACCAATCTACAGATTTTTGTATTTCAGTTTCTACATACTTAATATCATTCGCATCATTCACCATAGTGAATATGATAGATAAAAAGGGATCTCTATTCTGTGGGAAGTACGGAGAGATATACTGAACCTTTTGTTCTTTTAGGTATAGCTTTTTGTAAAGCTCACTATTAGAACCGAATGCCAAATCACCGATTAATTCTCTTGCAACAGATGATTTACTTTTAGCATCGAAAGCTGTCGTTTTGTATCCAATACCCAACATAGGGTTTGTCTTGCCATCATAACTTACGCTTGCACTACGCGGAGCTGTCTGTGCCTGCTCTATTTCTACTTTAGGAGTGACATACCCTCTTTTCCAAGAAGAATAGTACTTCTTAGCTTTTGCTAAAATATCACTAGTTTTTATATCACCAGCTATGAAAAGTATACAATTCTCAGGTCTGTAATATCTACTATGGAACTCTTTGCTATACTCATAAAGAGTAGGCATAGCTTTAATATCTGCTTCAAATCCGATAGTAGAGTGCTTGTAAGTATGTTTATCGAAAGCAGTGAATTTTAACTTTTCCCAAATTACATTGCCTGGGTCAGTTATATTCTTTCTATATTCTCCGTAAACCGCACCTGATTCAGTTTTGAAATCAGCTTCGGGGTAGCTAAGATTCTGGAATCTGTCGCTTTCTAGCTCCATAACCAAATCCAGATCTTCATTTGCCAAATTAAGATGATATGCAGTATAGTCATCAGTTGTATAAGCGTTGCCATCTGCACCGATTGATATTATTAAACTATCATAAACTGTACCTGGATACTTTTCAGTACCACGGAACATCATGTGTTCAAAAAAGTGAGCGAAGCCAGTTTTACCTACTTCGTATTCATCTCTAGAACCAGTTTGTACTAGTGTATAGTACGATACTATGCCATTAGAAGGCATAGGAACTGTTATTATTCTTAATCCATTTTCCAGTGTATTTACATCATACTTGTACGGGAAAACATTTTCTGCTGACAAAAGTGATATGCTACTCAAAGCGAATATCCCCACTGCCAGTGCAATGATATTTTTTATCATTAACTATCTCCTTTCTTTTCATTAGTGTTATCTTTATTATCTATTGCTTTTTTATTAATACCTGATACATCATCAAGTAAATCATCAAATTCTGAATAAGTCTCATATTCTATTTCATAATCTGAGGCTTGTCCCAACCCAACATCGAAGAAGGTTGTAGATTCCATCTCAGAATCTTTGGAGGACATAATAGCTATCATCATTATTATACTAGTACCTAATATTACGAAAAATAATATCCCTTCACTAAGCCCAACAATCTCATAAGCCGTTGGAATAGAGAAGAATAATAGAATAGTTATCAACCCTCTAGGCGCTAAGAATATTTCTGGGAAAACATTAGTTTTCAAGAATACTTTGAAGTTCACATAACGGACTACATACAAAATTACTAAAATTATAAAGCCAATTACTAATACTCTTGGATCAGCTAACAAGACTAGGTCTATACTCATACCAAAAGTAATGAAAAAGAAGGTACGAATAACGAACGCTGTCTCGGCAGTCACAATTCTAAATTCACTACCAATAGACTTAACGTTATCAAAGTTAATATGATTCGCTAATCTAGCACGATAGAATATTTTAGCATTATTCATCACTATACCGAAGATAAATATCATCAATAGTGAAGATAAATGAAGTTGTTTACCTAATGCGTATAGCAATGCTAAAACAGCTATCATTAGAAATAGCTTTATGTGAGTTTTTATCTTACTAAATACGAATACTAGTACGTAGCTAACTACAATAGAAAAAAGGACTGTAAATACTATCATCATAATTCCTGACAATGATAGAATACTTCCCTCTTGAATCACTACGAAATTGAAAAACAAGATACCTATGATATCAGAAAAAGTTGATTCATAAATCAAGAATTCTTTTTTACTTTTAGTTAGAGTATGCACCGAAGGAATAAGAACAGCACTACTTACAACACTGAGTGGTATAGCGTATACTAGACAATGGAAAAAAGGCTCATTATCAAGTATATAGTATATTACACCAGCTATAGCAAACGAGGTAGCTATTAGTACGAATAATGCAAGTGCGAAAGATTGTCGTATAACGGGAATCTTTTTCTTTGAGATTTTAAGGTCAACTGCAGCTTCGAGCACAATCATAATCAGTCCGACTATCCCAAGTAACTCTAATATACTGAAGAATTCTTCTTGGAAAGTGAATCCGTATACTTCACCAGCATACTTCAAAATCAGCCCAGTTGTTATTAAGAACAATACAGAAGGGATTTTGAATTTTTTGGATGCGACATCAAAAAAGTATGACAAAACAATGATTAAACTAGCTGCTATCAATACTATGTAAGAATCGAACAAAGGCCACCTTCTAATTGTTGACAATAATAGATGTAATATAATACAATTTTTGTACTATAAAAAGCGATGGACTAATTATTTTACTTTGTATTGTGGAAAAGTCTTCTTAATTTTGCAGTCAAATTAAAAAATAATATCTGGAGTTTAACATGGCGAAGAAAGGTCATAGAATTAAAGTTATATTAGAATGTACAGAAGCGAAAGGCGAAGGCAAACCAGCTTCTAGATATTCTACTATGAAAAACAAACAAAATACACCTGACAGAATGGAAATAAAAAAATATAATCCATTCCTAGGAAGACATACTTTACACAAAGAAGTAAAGTAAGTATAAGAAAAAGATTTTTTAGAAGCCGGCTTTTGCCGGCTTTTTTTATGCTCATTTGAGAGGTACTATCTCTTCACAACTTTAGTAGTATATATATTATTAGTACCTTCGATTACAGATAGGTTGTAAACACCGTTGAGTAGATTAGTAAGGTTCAACTCTATTTTACCTGAAGCAGCATAAGTATTTCTACTATAAACTTTCCTTCCTAGATAATCTGTTATTACTATTTTCAGTTCCTCACTTGTAACAACTGGCAACTCTATACTTAGCATATCCTCCATAGGATTCGGATATACTGATATAGCACTAGCTTGTTCACTTAGCACACTGTTAATTACTTGTGGTTCTCTCAGAACACACAAATCCCAGTGTATAATGTCATGATACTCAGCTGCTATTCCAGTCGAAGATGTAAGACCAACATATCCATTACTACCTTTATCCAATACTATATACTCTTCCAAAGGAAAATCAGTTAGTTCTACTAATAGGTTAGATGGTTTATCACTTTCATTCAGATATATTTTCAAATTATGGTTTTGGTACTCTATTCTACATGTATAGCTCTGAGTAGAATCAGATAGAATAGTCAGTATGTCTTTATTCATATATACAGTGGTTTCATCAGTGTGTTTAGTACTTAGAATTCCCTTTCTATCTGCTATCTGCACAGCCAAGTGGTTTCCATTTGGATCACTATATTCATCATTTCCCCAAAGGTCTATCTCAATTGCAATAGCATTGCTTATACCATTATATCCGATACCTCCACCATCACCACTGAAATCAGTAGGCAAGCCACCAGATATAATAAATGCAACTCCATCAGCTCCAGGTAAAGAGCTATCAGCCAAAAAGCCAGTAGGAATAATACTACGCTTTATAGCATCTTCCGTACCACCACTGAACAAAAATGAGAATTCTGATTGGAATCCACCTGCTAGATTTACTTTCTCATCATAGAACATATATCCCAAATCAAATTCATATAGACTAGTAAGTCGGAAAGCATCTTCTTGAAAAACTGGTTTGTTAGTATGTAGTTTCAAGTTGCTGAATCCAGCATCAGAGTTAAACTCCTCTTTGCAAAAATCACTTATACCAAACACGGAAATGAAAGCGTCACGGCCACCAATTGGGTTAGGGTATTGACCGTCACTAGTAGTAGGGAAGTCGTTTGATTGTGTCCATCCAGCCACGATTAGTTTGTCAGAAAGAACACAAACACTTCTTCCTTCATCCACATTGCTTCCACCTAAGAAACTACTAAAAAGTAATTCGCCTTCATAACTCCATTTAGCAAAAAAACAATCTTCTGATCCGTTAAGTTTATTGTATTTTGCACTTGTACTGATTGGAAAATCAGAACTTTTTGTAAAAGCACTTAGATAAATATTATCATATTTATCAATTACCATATCACCAAATTTATGGAATATGTTATCTTCTCCATCTACATTATTACCACCGAAATAACTAGACCAAACAATTTTCTTATCTCTATCAATTTTCATCAAATAGTTATCAATTTTCCCTGCGTTATACTGATAGAACGAATTCTTATCTGTTACTAAATTATCACTTGTAGTATATATATGAACAAGAAGGTTACCTTGACTATCATATCTAATATTCAATGGATAATCCTGTCCTCTTCCACCATAAAAGCTCGACCAATTGAGAGAGCCATCAATATTAAATATAATAATATAATTATCATATTGATCCTGACCGCCTATCTTGGTAGGCTGTAATGGAGTTCCTTTTTTAGGTAATATACTACTATCTGTAAATCCGCTTATAGCGACTTGATTATCAATTTTAGAATAAGAGATACTTAATCCATAATCTGATTTTTCACCCCCGACTAATGAACTGTATAGCAAGTCACCTTTATCTGAAATTTTTAGAATATATGAATCATAAGCGCCTTCTCTAGTTTTTAACATTGCATTATTTGTAGTCATAAAACTGGAACTATTTGTTCTACCTGTTACCCATACATTTTTATCAGAATCGATAGTAATTGCAGCAGCATAGTCATATCCATTACCACCGAAATAAGTAGAGTATAACAACTTACCATCCAGTGAAAATTTAGAAATAATTATATCTCCTGAGCCGCCTATGAATTTTTTAGTTATTGCATTACTAGTAGTTGGGAAATTATTAGATAAAGTTTCACCCACAATCCAAATTGCATCATCAGAAACCACCATATTCTGCACTATTTCACTACCATTCCCACCTATGAATGTACTCCAAACTACTGACATATTCTCATCGTATTTTGTCAAGAATATGTCATTATTTCCTGCATGTGATTTCTGAAAAGCCGTAACAGAAGTCGGATAATTAGAGCTCTTGGTAAAACCAACAACATAGATATTACCATTATTATCTTTTTGAACATTAGTAATATCGTCGCTATTCGAACCACCCAAGTAACTTGACCATAATAAATCAAAGTCATTTGAAAATAAATTCGTAAAAGAAAGTGCAGTAAAAAGTAGAATTAATAGTTTCATTTGAATCCTCATTGAAAAATAATTCTCTCAATTTAAGCAATTTAAAAAAAACAACCAAAAGTTTAATACTTGTCTTCGAGTATGATTTTATTTATCTTTGTAACGTTAAAATATAATTAAAAATTCAAATATGAAGCTTCAATTCCAATCTAGTATAGATGTTAATTTCACCGAGCAGTTGAGTGATTTATTATATTTCAATATAAATCAAGTGAATTATAAAGAACATATTATTGAAGCAATCAATAGTTATGGAAGTCCGGAAATACAGGTAAAGGGTAATAAAATCACTTTGAGATTAGAACATGAAATAGAAACACATACGCTTTTTTTAATTGGAACTGAAGATAGTGAAGATCTACTTTTAGGAGTAGCTGTATTTTTTAAGAAGAATAATAACGAAGCTATTTTACTTCATATCGCAGTTAACCATGCATTAATCGACTCTACATTCTTAACTCTACAATTAATTATTGAAGTAAAAAATTATTTGAAGAACATAACAGGAATGCAAAAACTCTCAATATTTTATTCTGATAGAATTACAAGTTTGAGGATTGGCTAAATATGGAACAATTTCTAAAGAAAATACTCCCTCCTAAAATTGTACAGTTTTTAAAAAACAGAAGAATTAAAAGGAAAAATAATAGATTAAAGAAACTACCTGCCTTAAGTATATCACAACTTGAAGATATAATTAGAAACAAATTAGGAATAATGGAAGGAGATATTGTTCTAATACATAGCTCATTAGGTAATCTGAATTTGAAGTGCTCACCTTTTGAAGTATTAGATCTTATATTAAATATAGTTGGTGAAAATGGAACAATATTATTCCCTACTTATCCAAAGTTAACTTCTTTAAAATTCTTAGAAGCTGAGAAAGTATTTAATGTGAATAAAACCCCATCTTACATGGGTATATTATCAGAACTAGCAAGACGTCACCCAAAAGCAGTTCGTAGTTTGCACCCCACAAAATCTGTTGTAGCAATAGGTAAACATGCAGAAGAATTGACAAAAGAACATTCGGAATCAATTTACCCTTATGGTGAGCTATCTCCTTATTATAAAATCAATGAATACAATGGAAAAACTATTGGGATAGGTGTTAGCACTAGAAACCTTTCTTGTATACATTGTGTAGATGACATAATGAAAGATGAATTTCCAGTTATGCCCTATGACGAAAAAGTTTTTGATTCAACTTGTATAGATAGTGAAGGAAATAAAAAAATAGTTTCAACCTATGCTCATGAAATAGAGAAGATGAACTACAATATTCCGAATTTTATAAAAAAATATGTAGAAAACGCTATATGTAAAGATATAGATATTAGTGGAATGAAGTTTTTTAGAGCAGATTCTACAAGATTGCTTGAAAAATTACTTAGCTTAGCAAAAGAAGGAAAAACTGTATATAATAAAAAGCATTATCGGAGAAGATAATTATGAAATTGGCTTTAATATTTACAAATGATTGGGAACTATATGGTGATGGATCTGGCGATTACTTTGAAGTTCAACATCAACCATTAATTGACTTAATTAGTTTAATGAATGGATATGGTGCTAAATTATCAATTATGGCTGAAATATTCCAACAGATTAAACATGAGGAATTATCTTCAACAAACCCCGATTTCAAAAAAATAACAGAGGCTTGGAAAGATATTCTAAGAGAGTCTTATACTAAAGGACATGATGTTCAGCTTCATATTCATCCACAATGGAATGAAGCTAAATTAGAAAATAACGAATGGGTGCTAGGTGACAACTGGTCTATAGGAAAAAGGAGCAAAGAGCAAATAGAAGCCTTTATTCAGATGGGGAAATCATATTTAGAGTCAACTTTACAAGAAGTAGATAGTAATTATAAATGTGAAGTATATAGAGCTGGTGCGTATTATATAGAGCCTTCAAATAATGTAATTGATACACTAAAGAAAAATGAGTTTATTTGTGACACTTCAGTTACAAAGGGTACTTATGTAGATAATTATTACGATTATCGTAAAGCATATTCTAACCTATTACCATGGAGTATTGGCAACGAGGGTGTAACTAAGAAAGTTGAGAATTCTTCCCTAATTGAAATTCCAATTAATTCTGCAATCAGTTTAGACTCAGAAGCATTTAAGAAATTTTTACCCGATTTTTACTACAAGTTAAAGTTTGGAGTATCATTAACTGAAGCTGAAAAAAGCTGGATGAGAGAACGAGATAAGGTAAAAAGTGTACGATATCCAGTTAGCAGAAGGGCATATAAGAAACATGAAAATAAGAATATATCATGGTATGTAAATAAAATATTTTCGGTTAATGCTATCCAATTAGACTATGATTACGTACCATCAAGTGTGTTTGTAAAAATTTTAAAAAACATACTATCAGACAAACAAATAGCTAAGTATAAAAACAAAGATATTATAATCCCTGTTGTTGCATCTGGTCATGTAAAAGACATGCACAATACAGACAATGTAAAACGTATATTGGAAGGGATTAAAAATGAATTATCTGATAAAGTTGAATTTTGGACAATATCAGAAGCAGCTAAATACGCGAAAGAAAATTTAATATAAGGACAAATTTAATGGAAAAATCGAGAGTTAAAGATATTATAATAGATTCATTCAATGAATTATTAGAAACAGAAGGAATAAGCGTAGAGGTAAATGGTAACACAGCTCTTATGGGTAGTGACTCCGTAATAGATTCACTAGGACTTGTTACATTATTAGTAGATATAGAAGCAAGACTATCTGATGAGGACGTTGAAATATCTATTTTATCTGAAAAAGCAATGTCACAAAAAAATAGTCCTTTCCTGAATATCGAATCGTTAACAGAGTTTATTTCAGAACAAATATAAGAAAAGAATGTCAAGAATATTATTGATTACTGGTTCAAGAAAAGGAATAGGTAGATACTTAGCCGAATATTATTTAAAAAAAGATTATGTTGTAATAGGTTTTTCTAGATCAGAATCTGATTTAACCCATGCTAACTATAAGCATATTTTACTTGATGTTGCTGATGAGATAGCTGTCTCTAAATCTGTAAGGGCTATTTTTAAAGAATACAAAAGAATTGATTACCTGATTAACAACGCAGGTATTGCATCAATGAATCACTTTTTGCTTACTCCACTTTCAATTGTTTCAAAAGTCTTTGAAACTAATTTCAAGGGAACATTTAACTTTTCAAGGGAAGTTGGAAAAATAATGTCAAGACAAAAATTCGGTAGAATAATTAATTTTACAACTGTTGCTAGACCACTTAATTTGGAAGGGGAAGCTGTTTACGCTGCTTCTAAATCAGCAGTTGAAACTTTTACAAGAGTTATGGCTAAAGAACTAGGACATCTAGGTATTACTTGCAATTTGATTGGGCCATCTCCTATCAAAACGGATTTGATTAAAAATATACCTAAAAACAAAATAGATGATTTAATTCAAATGCAAGCTATACCAGAATTTTCAGAGTTTAAAGATGTTTCTAATGTTACTGACTTTTTCTTAAGTGATGAGAGTAAGATGATAACAGGTCAAACCATTTATTTGTCAGGAGTTAATTAATGTTTATAGATTTTTTAATCGATATTTTCAAGAATAACAAAGAAGAATCAGCTTTAATTTATAATGAAGAAGAGTATAGCTACAAATGGCTACTCGAAAGATTTGAGTATTATAAAAGCACACTTTCCCAAAATAACATAGAACCATTTTCTGTTGTAGCAGTTAGATCAGATTTCAACCCTGAATCAGTAGCGCTTATGTTAGCACTCATCGATAATGGTAATTGTTTTGTACCTATTTCTTACGCAGTTAAAACTAAAGAAGAATTCTACGAAATAGCTGAAGTGAAGCATGTTTTAGAATTTAAAAAAGGTATTCTAACATTTACTAATCTAGGTGTAGAACCAAAACATGAAATTTTAATTTCTCTTAAGAATAGGAAGTCTCCAGGACTAATTTTATTCTCTTCTGGCTCTACAGGTAAGAGTAAAGCTGCAGTTCATGATTTTGTACCTTTACTTGAAAAATTTAAGACACCAAGAAAAGCTTTAAAAACTATCACATTTTTATTGTTTGATCATATTGGTGGAGTTAATACCCTCTTATATATTTTGTCTAATGCTGGAACAATAGTAACTGTTGAAGATAGAAATCCTGAGAATGTTTGTCGATTGATAGAAAAGTATGATGTTGAATTATTACCAACTTCACCGACATTTCTATCTATGGTATTAATTTCTAAATCGTATGAAAAACATGATATTTCATCATTGAAAATTGCTACATATGGTACCGAGGCGATGCCAGAATCAACGCTAAAAAGTTTTCATAAATTATTTCCTAATATTGTATTGAAACAAACTTATGGTTTGAGTGAGTTAGGCATATTGAGATCTAAGTCCAAATCTGACGACTCTCTGTGGGTAAAAGTAGGTGGCGAAGATTATGACATAAAAATAAAGGACGATGTATTATATATTAAAGCAAAATCTGCGATGTTAGGATACCTAAATGCCCCATCCCCGTTTGATGAAGAAGGTTGGTTTAACACTCAAGATAAGGTTGAAACAGATGGTGATTGGATTAAAATATTAGGGAGAGAAACTGATATAATAAACGTTGGCGGACAGAAAGTATATCCAGCCGAAGTTGAATCGGTTCTTGGCGAAATTGATAATATAGATTCAGCTTCTGTCTATGGTGTACCAAATCCATTATTAGGATATGTAGTTGGCGCTAAAGTATCTCTCTCGAAACCTGAAGAATTGAAAGAGTTAAAGAAGAAAATTAGAATATATTGCAAAGAAAAAATGGAATCATTTAAGGTTCCTGTTCATATAGAGATTGTCGATTCAGCAATGGTGTCATCTAGATTTAAAAAAATCAGATAATTATTTTTAATACAATTTATTTTAAAGCTTAATCTATCGCCTTATCTCTTCACAATCTTAGTAGTATATATATTATTAGTACCTTCGATCACAGATAGATTGTAAACACCGTTGAGTAGATTAGTAAGGTTCAACTCTATTTTACCTGAGGCAGCATAAGTATTTATACTATAAACTTTCCTTCCTAGGTAATCTGTTATTACTATTTTCAGTTCCTCACTTGTAACAACAGGTAATTCTATACTTAGCATATCCTCCATCGGATTAGGATATACTGATATAGCATTAGCTTGTTCACTAAGTACACTGTTTATTACTTGTGGTTCTCTCAGAGCACACAAATCCCAATGTATAATGTCGTGATACTCAGCAGCAATACCTGTCGATGATGTAAGCCCAACATAACCATTACTACCTTTATCTAATACTATATACTCTTCCAGAGGAAAATCAGTTAGTTCTACTAGAAGATTAGAGGGCTTATCACTTTCATTCAGATATATTTTCAAGTTATGGTTTTGGTACTCTATTCTACATGTATAGCTCTGAGTAGAATCTGATAATATAGTCAGTATGTCTTTATTCATATAAACAGTGGTTTCATCTGTGTGTTTAGTACTTAGAATTCCCTTTCTATCTGCTATCTGCACAGCCAAGTGATTACCATTTGGATCACTATACTCATCATTTCCCCAAAGGTCTATCTCAATTGCTATGGCATTGCTTATACCATTATATCCGATACCTCCACCATCACCACTGAAATCAGTAGGCAAGCCACCAGATATAATAAAAGCAACTCCATCAGCTCCAGGTAATGAGCTATCAGCCAAAAAGCCAGTAGGAATAATACTACGCTTTATAGCATCTTCCGTACCACCACTGAACAAAAATGAGAATTCTGATTGGAATCCACCTGCTAGATTTACCTTCTCATCATAGAACATATATCCCAAATCAAATTCGTATAAACTAGTAAGTCGGAAAGCATCTTCTTGAAAAACTGGTTTGTTAGTATGTAGTTTCAAGTTGCTGAACCCAGCATCAGAGTTAAACTCCTCTTTGCAAAAATCACTTATACCAAACACGGAAATGAAAGCGTCTCGATTACCTAGTGTGTTTTGATTGGATGCATTATCAGTGGTTGGGAAGTCAAAGGACTCAGTCCAACCAGCTACGATTAATTTGTCTGAAAGAACACAAACGCTTCTTCCTTCTTCTAACTTACTGCCACCTAAGTAACTACAAAAAAGCAATTCTCCTTCATAACTCCATTTTGCAAAGTAGCAGTCTTCAACACCATTTAGTTTATTGAATTTTGCATTATTAGTTACTGGAAAATCGGAACTTATAGTAAAGGCACTAAGATAAATATTATCATTCTTATCTATTGCCATATCTCCATATTTGTGATAAATATTATCTTGGCCATCAACATTAGAGCCGCCAAAATAACTAGACCAAACGATATTTTTATCTCTTTCAAGTTTCATCAAATAGTTGTCAATTTTCCCTGCATTATACTGAAAATAAGAATTTTTATTGGTTACTAAATCATTACTAGTGGTATACATATGAACAAGAAGGTTACCTTGACTATCATATTTAATTGTTACTGGATAATCTTGTCCGCTACCACCATATAAGCTTGACCAGTTGAGGGAACCATCAATATTAAATATGCTTATAAAAGTATCATATTTATCCTGACCACCAATTTTAGCAGGTTGCAAGAGGGTACCCTTTATAGGGTAGTTTTTACTATCTGTAAATCCACTAATAGCTACTTGATTATCAATATCAGAATATGAAACACTTAATCCAAAATCCGAATTTTCACCACCTATATATGAACTATAAAGTAACTCGCCATTATTAGATATTTTCAGAATAAATGAGTCGTAACTTCCATCAAGACTTGATTTCATTGCATTAGTTGTAGTTCTGAAATTATTACTATTTGTTCTTCCCGTTACCCATATATTATTATCAGAATCTATTGCCATTCCAGCTGCAGGATCGTAATCCTTTCCACCAAAATATGTAGAATATAACAATTGCCCATTAAGTGAAAATTTAGAAATAATTATATCACCTGAGCCACCCATGAATTTTTTTGAAATAGCATTACTAGTCGTTGGATAATTGCCTGATAAAGTTTCACCAACTATCCATATAGCATCATCTGATATAGCCATGTTATGTACAATATCTCTACTATTCCCTCCTAAAAAAGTACTCCAAACTACGGACATATTATCATCGTATTTAGTAAGAAAAATGTCAACGTCACCACCATGTGATTTCTGGAATGCGTCATTAGTAGTTGGGTAATTTGTACTTTTGGTAAATCCAACAACGTAGATGTTCCCATCTTTATCAGATTGTATATTCTTTATTTCATCTACATTTGAACCGCCGATATAGCTTGAATAAATTAGATTTTCTTCTTGAGCGTAGCTATTCAGAAATAATGATAGTAGAAATACAGTAATTAAATGTTTCATAACGGGCCTCTTTATTTTCATTTATTGCAAAATATAAAAAAGAAGAATCATTTCATAACCTTTTTACCCCTTTTACCATTCCAATATTATTTCGGAATACTTTCATTTCCTTTTTAATGCAGGCATTTGCCGCACCAATTACTTTCGCTTTTGATATTATTTCATAACAATATAAATAGCGGAGGAATAGATGGCTTATTCATCTAATACAGACCTACTAAAGAGGTTTACCTCATCGGAGCTTGCTAAGCTAACAGGCGATGAGACAGGTACTACTATCGACACTGATAGAACGGACGTAGCTCGCGATTTGGCAGATGCGACAATAGATGCAACACTACACGGCAGATACAGTGTACCATTCGATGACCCTGATGCTTTGATAATCTCACTCTCAATTGACCTCACGGTCTATCATCTTTACCGTATAGAGTATGGTGAGTTGCCGCTCCCATCGGAGATTAACGGCTATTACGAGGAGTCCTTGCAATTGCTTGATGACATTCGTACAGGCGAGTTATACTTGGGTGGCTACACAGCAGGCATAGATGCACCGCCCACCATCATCAGCACCAAATCAAACGGTAATCGCCTCTATTCGGGTGATGTACTTGACTCTTATTTCGGAGGTGCCGATGTATAGAAATTGTATGAGATATGGACTACTAGCTGCTGTTCTGCTGTTCACCTGGGTTTTCCTATTACCAGGGATTGAGGAGCTGCATACTTTACTGATAATAGTGATGATAGAAGTGCTAGCAGTAGGGCTATCTGCGCTCGCCGTTTACTCATATACCAAAATCGACTTCACTCACGAACTCGAAACTAATAATCTCGGTCACATATTTATGGGGGTGCATATATGCGTTGGTTTATCAGTGCTAGGCGTTTATTTGGTGCAGTTCTCCTAAGCTTTTTTCTCAGCTCATATACTATGTACGAACTGCCATGTGATAGCAATTTACTAGTAGAATCCGAGAGAATCGCCCTTACTCAAGTTGGAGTAAGAGAAGTCGGGAACAACCGAGGTGAAGTTGCGAAATACCTCGCTTCGGTTGGTTTAGATGAAGGTCATCCCTACTGTGCGGCTGGGGTTTATTGGTGTTTCAGTGAAGCAAGTAAGAATCTAAAGCTGAGTAAATCCGAGATTCCATTTAAGAGAACTGCCGTTGCCAATGCCGTTCTGAATGATGCTATTAGTCGAGGAAAAAGAGTTGATAAACCAATTGCTCGGCACGACCTATTAGTATGGAAATCAAAGACTAGTTGGCAAGGTCACATAGAGAGAGTCATAGAAACAAAGAGCAGGGGAATAGTCAAAACTATTGCTTTCAATGTAAAGCTGAGCGAAGGCGAAGGTGTTGGAATAAAGACGAGATACCTCAGTCATCCACTCGGTAAATTAATGCTCAGAGGTGTAATAAAATTCGAGGTAAAAGATGATAATTAGACTAATGAATAACCACGCTGCAAACACTCCTTTCTCTAGTAAATGGGTGGACGTAGCACCAGAGATGAAAGGGAGGAATGAGAAAGTTGTTTCACTCCAAATTAGCTGGTCGGGTATAGCTGGCCCTATGACTGGTCACCTATTGCTAGTCGGTTCGAACGACCAGAGCAATGCTGGTTACAGGAAAATGTATAGGATAAATGCACCGAACAATTTCGATGATTCGGAGCTAATAGTTATCCGTCAAGTTTTCAAATTTTTCAAAATAGAATATATACCTGTGGGCATAATCTCAGGTCAGATCAGCGCCCATCTGTATTACAAATAAGGAGGCGAAATGCCATTTAGTTATTTCCCGCATTTGCCTGAGAATATCTGGGGCAATATAGACGGAAACATAGAGCTGCAATCGGATTTGATAGATTTGATTGATAGTAAATTAGTAGAAAGCAATACTAGAAACAACCTACTCATCAACCCAAATTTTAGGATATGGCAGAGAGTAGCGAATGAATTTGAGATAGTAAACAGAAGCCGCCTTTCGAATGTAGCAACTTTGGAGACGAGCTTACCACACGGTTTTCAGACGGCTGACATAGTACAAGTAACTCAAATGAGTGACAGTAGCTATGATACTACGAGCGGAGAGACCATAATAGTAGTCGATGATACTAGCTTTAGGTATTACAGCACTGGGAGTGACGAATCGGAGACAAGCGAAGCGGATGGTAAATGTGTAATTACTAACCGAACTTCTATTGTGGCGACTGATAGCAACTTCACTGCTGATAGATGGATTGCTTTAAGCGATGCTAATACCCTCATAGCTACTCCGACAGAACCAACGGGTATGCAAATAGAATCAATTGATGATACGAAATTTGGCCTCATTCAGATAGTTCCTAATCTGTATCTGAATGCTTTTATTGATGGAAAATTCTCGGCATCTATTAATCTTTCCAGTGATAACAATGCCTCTGCAAAAGTCGCAATTATCTCATGGAACGGGGTTAGCGACTCAACAACTAATGACGTTGTCAGTAGTTGGAATAGTGATGGTACTAACCCCACACTCGCTACTAATTGGTGCTATGAGGGGATTAGTGATACTGTAGAGTTAACCGAAATAGCAACGACAATCAAGTTAGAAGATATAGAAATTAATACTAATAATGTTACGAATATCGCAGTTTTTGTGTGGTTTGAGAGTGTAACTTCTGGTGAGAAAATCAATATAGATAAAGCTCAATTGTTAGTTAGTAGTAGTTCATTGGAGTTCATACCAAATTCATATCAATTCGATTTGGATGAGTGTCAGAAATTCTACCAAAAGAGTTACGCAAATCGAAACTGTGCCACAACTATTAGCGACAACGGAAAAGTTGTATTCCCTACTTCGTTTGGGACGGATAGTGGTGGTGCTTTTGGTACGGTAAGTATTGGCCCTATGTATAGACCACCAACCGTTGAACTTATTAGTGCTAATAATCCACCTGAGGTAGGTAAATGGCAAGTTAGTACAGGAACTAATATTGCAGTGATAGCTGAAAATATTTCGGAGAATTCTTTCTCTGTCAAGAACGATGCAGGGTTCACTGTAAGTACAAATTCAATTAGCGGGCATTATGTATGCTCTGCGGAAATCTAAAATGAGGAATAATATGAAAGACATATTACTAGTGATTCTAGCTTTGCTTATCGGTATGGCTATCACAAAAATCTATTACCCAGATCAAATTATCAATCACACGACTGACACTCTTACCATAGCACAAGAGCCGATAGTAATTGAAAAAATAAAACCAAAGCTGATATACAAATCGGACACAATTATACAAACACGACCATTCACCGTAGTCGTTGATACTATTTACAAATACGACACTATACAAGTGAGATATGATTACCCAGAGAACCAGATGCAACTAGCTATTAGAATGGCAACAGATACAGTTTACAACAAAAAAGAAATCATAACCATTGAGCCAAAAAGTGAGCCATGGTGGGAAGACACACTAATAGCAACAGGTGGGCTAGTCCTTGGTTATTTATTATCAAATACGAGCAAATAAAATGACAAATATATATAATGAAATAGTGAAATTCGGGAATGGATTCGGCTCGATAATGGACGCAATTCCTAACCCCGATACAGTACTAAGAAAGTCAGGAAGCACTTATGCTGGTTATCGCGATCTGCTTTACGATGCACATCTTTGGAGTTGCATACAATCTAGAAAAAGTGGGACACTATCAACGCAGCATGAAGTAGTTGGCACTAATAGCCAATTCATATCGGAAGTATTCAATAGTCTAGATATTCATCAATTAGCAGAAGATATACTCGACTCACTGCTTTACGGTTTCCAGCCCATAGAAATCTATTGGAAGAACGAAGGAGATTTCACCATACCATATAAGGCCGTTTCAAAGCCACAAGAGCTATTTTACATAGATTCTGAGGGTAAGCTTAGGTACAGACCAAACGGACAAGCAAACGGCATAAAAATACCCGAAATGAAGTTCCTCGATATTCGCAATAAACCGAGCCACTCAGCACCTTACGGAACGGCATTATTATCGAAATGCTATTGGCCGATAAAATTCAAAAATGGTGGGATCAGGTTTTGGGTGAACTTCATGGAACGCTACGGAATGCCACTACTAATAGGTAAGTACTCACGTGGAGCAAGCAAAGCCGAGTCCGAAAGATTAGCTGAGGAACTAGCCGGTATGACCGAAGACAGCGTAATAGTAGCACCAAACGACATAGATATATCGATGGAAGAACCCCACCGTTATAGCTCTGTTCGGTTATACAGCGAGATGATAAAACTATCAAATAGCGAGGTCTCGAAAGCAATACTTTCGCAAACACTAACAACAGAAGTGAGTAGTGGTAGCAAAGCCGCAGCAGAAACCCACTACAAGATAAGAAACGAGATTATCAGATCAGATATGCGATTAGTCGAATCGGCAATCAATACTCTAATCGGATACATAGTAAAGCTCAACTTCGGACAAACTGACGACACACAATTCCGATACATCACCGAACAGGAAAACCTAGACACCAAGCTAGAGCGAGACCTAAAAATCCAACGATTTGGTGGTATCGCTTTTTGCAATGATTATTGGATTAAGCAATATGGCTACTCGAAAGAGGATATTGTTTAGAATTTAATTCCCCATATACCCTCTTACGATAGTTAAGAGGGTATCAATTTCCACGTCACTCTGAGCGTAGCGAAGAGTCTCCTTTACCTAATGAGATTCTTCTGCCACCTGACGGTGTTATCAGAATGACGGGCTGAGCTGAAGAATCCAGGAGAAATACCTTCCCTGACCTGTAAAGCCAAAGGCATTAGTGAAGTCGAAGGGATAGTATTTCAGTTATTGCGCCTTCGACTCCGCTCAGGCATCATATTTTTTTTCATTCCCACAATTCAATTATATTCAGTAAGTTGTATAAAGAACAAGCATCATCACTGGACAAAATATGAAAACTCTATTACTAATTCTACTCGCATTAACTATATCTAACACTAACCTAAAAGCCGAACCCCTCTCGGGTCAAGCCAAACTAGACTCACTCCTAGCCGAGCTACCAAAAGCAAAAGGTGATACGAATGAGGTGAATTTATTAAGTAAGATCTCATTTAGTTATTACCTCACTAATCCAGGCAAAGGAATAGAATATGGATTGAAAGGAGTAGAACTAGCGAAAGAACTTAAATGGAACAAAGGTGAAGCTATTTGTTATAATTCACTGGCTATAAATAATGCAGTAAAATCAGATTACCCCAAAGCATTAGAATATTTTGGCAAAGCATTGAAGATATTTGAAAAACTTGGGGATAAAGAGGGATTAGCAAGTAATCTTGGAAATAGAGGGGGTTGTTTATATGGATCAATCAAATTACCCTAAAGCATTAGAATATTATGGCAAAGCATTGAAGATTTACAAAGAGATAGGAAGAAAAGATGGAGTAGCAACTAATCTTGGGAATATAGGGGTGGTATACTATAATCAATCCGACTATCCTAAAGCCTTAGAGTACTATGGAAAAGCATTAAAGATGGATGAAGAACTTGGAAATAAAAATGGCATAGCAAGACATCTTGGAAATATAGGGGTTGTTTATCGGAATCAATCCGACTACCCCAAAGCATTAGAATATTATACCAAAGCATTGAAGATGGATAAGGAGCTTAAAAATAGAAATGGAGTAGCAAGACATCTTGCAAATATTGGGAATGTTTATCGGAATCAATCTAATTATCCGAAAGCATTAGAATATTTTGGAAAAGCATTAAAGATTAATCGAGAGCTTGGAAAGCAAAACGGAGTTGCAGTAAACCTCGGGAATATAGGGTTTTTATATCAGACTCAATCCGATTACCTGAAAGCCTTAGAATATTATAGCAAAGCATTAAAGTTATATGAAGAACTTGGAAATAAAGACGGAATTGCAAAAAACCTTGGGAATATGGGGTCATTATATTTAACTCTCTCTCAAGATAGTGTAAGCATCAATCCAAATGAATTGAATCAATATGTAAGCTTAAATAAAGATATTAATCTTAATAGATCAATTGAATATTCTCTTCAAGCAATTAAAATATTTGAAGAGATTGGTGAACTAGATGGTAGGAGTGAAATTCTAAGAAATCTTGCAGAGGCTTATAGAATAAAAAAAGATTATAAAAATGCAGATAAATATTATCAAGAACATATAAAACTCAAAGACTCAGTATTTAATCAAGAAAACAATGACAAAATAGCAGCATTAGAGAAAGCTAGGGAAGACGACCTAAAACAAAAGGAAATAGAAAAACAGAAGATAAGAATAGCAGAACAAGAGAAACGTGAGCAGTTGATACTTTACTTTTCTATTGGGTTTTTTATTGTGATGGCTATTGTGATGATTGTGATTTTTAGACTTCTCAAACGTTCTGATAAATTGCTCTACAACGTACTTCCTGTATCCATAGCCAAGCGATTGAAGAAGAAAGAACATCCAATATCAGACTACTTCACGCAGGCTTCAATTGTGTTTATTGATATAGTGAACTTTACGGAACTATCACAAGACGCTGACCCAAGACGAGTAGTAGAAGCACTGAACAACATTTTTACCAAATACGACAGTATTGCTAATAAGTACGGCTTAGAGAAAATCAAGACTATCGGCGATAGCTATATGGCAGCAGCCGGCATCCCAGAAGTTCAAAAAGACAATACCCACAGAGCTGCCCAGATGGCACTAGAAGTAAAAGCGATGATGGAAGACTATCATACTTCTGACGGCACAAAAATAGAGGTGCGTATTGGACTAGATTGTGGACCAGTAGTAGCAGGAGTTATAGGCGAAAACAAGTTCATCTATGATATGTGGTCAGACGCAGTTAACACTGCCAGCCGTATGGAATCATCGAGTATAGCTGGTGAAGTACACGTCTCCGAGCGCTTCAAAGAAGCAGTTACAGAATACGAAGAGTTCAGCTATGTAGAGCGTGGTGAAATAGAAATAAAAGGCAAGGGCAAGATGAAGACTTTCTTTATGGGGAGTAGAAGCAATGTCATCCTATGTTTGTAAAGTCCAATAATATTAGAAATAATAATTAACTTGAGAACTTTATAAACGAAGAAAAGAAAGGAGAAATACGTTCCCTGAGCGAAGTCGAAGGGATAGTATTTCAGTTATTCCGCCTTCGACTCCGCTCAGGCATCATATTTTTTTTTCATCCCCCTATTCCAATTATTTTAATTAAATTGCAAAGATACCATTTCCTCCAATAAGGTGATTTATGAAAACTCTACTACTCATTCTTCTTGCACTAACTATATTAAGTACAAACCTCAAAGCTGAACCCCTCTCCGGTCAAGCCAAACTAGACTCACTCCTAGCTGAATTACCCAAAGCAAAAGGTGATACGAATGAGGTGAATTTGTTAGGTAGTATTTCATATGAATTTAGGTCTACTAACCCAGATAAAGGAATAGAATATGGGCTAAAAGGTCTAAAGCTAGCAAAAAAAATAAATTGGAATACTGGGAAAGCCAATTGTTATAATATCTTAGGTGTTAATTACTGGTCTAAATCCGATTACCCAAAAGTATTAGAAAATTATAACAAAGCATTAAAAATGAATGAAGAATTAGGAAATAAAAGTGGAGTTGCAACTAATCTTGGGAATATCGGGATCGTATATGATGATCAATCAGATTATCCTAAAGCTTTAGAATATTATAACAAAGCATTAAATATGAATGAAGAATTAGGAAATAAAAGTGGAATTGCTACTAATCTTGGCGGTATGGGGGTTGTATATCAGAATCAATCAAATTACCCGAAAGCATTGGAATATCACGGGAAAGCAGTGAAGATTTATGAAGAATTGGGGGATGAAAGGACAGCAGCAGGAACAATACATAATATTGGAAATATTTATTTAGGTCAATCAAATTATTCAAAAGCCTTAGAATATTACAAGAAAGCAAAAAAAATAAATGAAAAAGAAGGTGGTAATAAAATATGGCTAGCTAATAATCTTGGAAGTATGGGGGGGGTATATCTTAGACAATCAAATTATCCCAAAGCATTGGAATATTATGGCAAAGCATTAAAGATAGAAAAAGAACTTGGAAATAAATATGGGATTGCAGTTAATCTTATGAATATGGGGAGTGTTTATAATAATCAATCAAATTACTCGAAAGCATTAGAATATTACGGCAAAGTGTTAAAGACATTTGAAGAGATTGGAAATAAAAATGGGATTGCAACTACACTTGGAAATATGGGGGACTTATATTTAAATCTCTCTCAAGATAGTGTAAGCATCAATCCAGATGATTTGAATCAATATGTAAGCTTAAATAAGGAAATTAATCTTAATAGATCAATTGAATATTCTCTTCAAGCAATTAAAATAGGTGAAGAGATTGGCGAGTTGTATGGTAGAAGCAAATTCTTAAAAAACCTTGCAAATGCATATGAATTAAAGAGTGATTATAAAAACGAAGCAAGATATATTAGAGAACACCATAAACTCAAGGATTCAGTATTCAATCAAGAAAACCGTGACAAAATAGCCGCCCTTGAAAAAGCAAGGGAAGATGACGTAAACCGAAAAGAGATTGAAAAACAAAAAGCTATAAACGCTGAAAAAGAAAGAATAAATCAGATAATAATCTACATAGCAATTGCTGCTTTTATTATATTAATAGTTGTACTTATTATTATTTACAGACTACTGAAACGCTCA